>VGJC01000007.1 GCA_016867635.1 Candidatus Aminicenantota bacterium
GCCGGGCAGATGTACATGCAGGCGCCGCAGAGACGGCACTCTTCCGAGCGCATGTCGAACGGCGTCGAGATCTTCCTTTTGTAGCCGCGCTGCTGGAAGCCGATGGCCCGGGCGTCCATCTGCTCGGCGCACATCCGGACGCAGAGCCCGCAGAGGATGCATTCCTCGTTCTTGGGTTTGAAGCGGACCCGCGTGACCCCGAACTTCGAGGCCAGGTCCTGGAGCTGCTTGGAGCCCGGGGCGACGGAGAGCATGAGCTCGATCATCATCCGCCGGGCGTCCATGACCCGCTTCGTGTCGGTCCGGACGACGAGGCCGGGCTCGGCGGGGTAGGTGCATGATGTCACGAGCTTCGACCGCCCCGGCTCGCCGATCTCGACGAGACAGAGCCGGCACCCCCCGTAGGGCGTCAGGCCCTCGTGGTGGCAGAGGGTCGGGATCTCGAGGCCGTAGAACTTGGCGGTCTCGAGGACCGTCCAGCCCTCCTCGGCCTTGACCTGCAGACCGTTGAGGATGAGTTCGATCATATGTCACGTCCTATGGCTTTCTTGCCGTCCTCGGTCTCGAGGTCGCACCTCAGGCAGCGGCGGGCCTCCTTGACGGCCACGTCCTTGGGGAAGCCGAGCTCGATCTCCTCGTGGCCGGACTTCCTCTTCGAGACCGGAAGGTGGGGCATCTTGGCCCGCTTGGCGTTTTGGACCTCGTCGTCCGAGAGCTTGACCGGCTCCACGTACATGGAGGGCCGCGTGAGCTCGTGGGTCCGGGGCAGGATGCGGCCCTCGAGGTAGTTCTCGATGGACCGGGCGGCCAGCTTGCCGGCGGCGATGGCGTCGACGACGCTGCTCGGGCCCGTGACGACGTCCCCTCCGGCGAACACCCCGGGCCGGGTCGTGGCCAGGGTCGCCGGATCGACGATGATCGTCCCCCATTTGTCGGACAGGGTCAGGCCGTCGCTGTCCCGGAGGTAAGGCGTGTAGGCCCGTTCGCTGATGGCCAGGATGAGCGTGTCGGCCGGGACCTGGAACTCCGAACCGGGCACGGGGACGGGCTTGCGCCGGCCGCTTTCGTCCTTGTCCCCGAGCTTCATTTCGAGGCATTCGATGCCGACGACCCGGCCGTCGCTCGTCCGGACCCGGGTCGGGGCCGTGAGGAACCGAATCTTGATGCCCTCTTCGAGGGCCGCCTCGACCTCTTCCGCATAGGCCGGCATCTCGTCCTTCGTCCGGCGGTAGAGGACCGTGACCTCCTTGACGCGCTTGTCGCGGAAGGCGACCCGGGCCGCGTCGATGGCCGAGTTGCCGCCTCCGACGACGGCCACTTTAGCCCCGAGCGGGACGGGGATCCCGAGGTGATGATCCTTTAAATATTCGAGGGCCTGGAGGACGCCCTCGGCCTCTTCGCCGGGCACTCCGATCTCGATGGGCTTGTGGGCCCCGGTCGCCAGAAAGACGGCCTTGTACCCCTGATGGTAGAGGTCGTCGAGACTGAAGTCTTTGCCCATGGTCATGTTCGTCTTGATGTTGACGCCGCAGTCGATGAGATACTGGAGGTCGTCCTCGAGGATGTCCTTGGGCAGGCGATGGTCGGGGATGGTCACCCGGAGCATGCCGCCGGCGACGGGCAGGGATTCGAAGATCCTCGTCGGATAGCCCTTGCGGACCAGCTCGTAGGCCGCCGCCAGACCGGCCGGGCCGGCCCCGACGATGGCCACCTTGTCCTCCTTGGTGACCGGGAACTTCTCCGGCTTGTCCATGCCCTTGGCCTTCGCCCAGTCCATGACGGAGCGCTTGAGGGCCCGGATGGCGATGGGCTCGCCGATCTCGCCGGCCCGGCAGGCCGACTCGCAGGCCCGGCTGCAGACCCGGCCGCAGACCGACGGCAGAGGGTTGTCCTTGCGGATGATGCGGAAGGCCTCTTCGAACTGCCGGCGGGCGACGAGAGAGATATAGGTGGCGGCTTCCTGGCCGAGGGGGCAGACGTACTGGCAGGGCGCGGAGACGATCTCCTTGCAGACCATGGCCGGGCATCTTTTCTCGATGACGTGCTTCTCGTACTCCGATCGGAAGTATTTCAGGGTCGACAGGACGGGGTTGGCCGCCGTCTGGCCCAAGCCGCACATCGAGGCGTCCTTGACGGCCGCGGCCAGATCCTCGAGGACGGCGATGTCTTCCAGGGCCGCCCGCCCGTCCGTGACGTTCTTGAGGATCTCGTGCATCCGCTGGGTCCCTTCCCGGCAGGAGACGCACTTGCCGCACGACTCGTCGCGCAGGAAGTTCAGGAAGTACTTGGCAAGGTCGACCATGCAGGTCTTCTCGTCCATGACGATCATGCCGCCCGAGCCCATGATCGACCCGGCCTGGGCCAGGCTCTGGTAGTCGATGGGCAGGTCCAGCATCTCCTTGGGAATGCAGCCGCCCGATGGTCCGCCGGTCTGGACGGCCTTGAACTTGCCGTTGCCCGGGATGCCGCCTCCGACGTCGAAGATGATCTCGCGCAGGGTCATGCCCATCGGGACCTCGACGAGGCCCGTGTTGTTGATCTTGCCGACCAGCGAGAAGATCTTGGTGCCCTTGCTGTTGTCGGTGCCGATCTTGGAGAACCATTCGGCGCCTTTGTCGACGATGAGAGGCACGGTCCCCCAGGTCTCGACGTTATTGATGTTCGTCGGTTTCCGCCACAGGCCCTTTTGGGCCGGGAACGGCGGCCGTTGGCGGGGCTCGCCCACCCGGCCTTCGATGGAGGCGATGAGGGCCGTTTCCTCCCCGCACACGAACGCTCCGGCGCCCTTGGCGATGTGGATGTCGAAGTCGAAGCCGGTCCCGAGGATGTTCTTCCCCAGGAGCCCGATCTTATAGAGCTCGTCGATGGCCAGGGTGACGTGCTTGACGGCCAGCGGGTATTCGTCGCGGACGTAGAGATAACCGTCCCGGGCCCCGATGGCGTAGGCCCCGATCATCATCCCTTCGAGGACCCGATGCGGATTGCCCTCGAGGAGGCTGCGGTCCATGTAGGCCCCGGGGTCGCCCTCGTCGGCGTTGCAGATGACGTATTTGACGTCGCCCTTGGCCTTGCGGGCCAGCTCCCATTTCGTCCCGGTCGGGAAGCCGGCGCCGCCCCGGCCGCGAAGGCCGGAGGCCTTGACCTCGCCGACGACCTCGTCGGGGGTCATCTTCGTCAGGGCCTTGAGGAAGGGCCGGTAGCCGCCGATCGAGAAATAATCGTCGATCGACGTCGGATCGATGAGGGGATTGTCGCCGAGGACGATCCTCTTCTGCTTGCCGTAGAAGGGAATGGCCGATTCCTTGTCGGCCCGCTTCCCCGTCTCGGGATCGACGTAGAGAAGCTCGGGGAGGACCTTCTTCTTGCGGACGGTCTCGGTGATGATGGCCTTCGCCTTGCGGGGCTCGACCTTCTGGTAGAAAAGGCCATGGGGATGGATGAGGATGTTGGGCTCGGCCTCGCAAAAGCCGTGGCAGCCGGTGATCTTGAGATGGACGCGCTTCTCGAGCTTCTGGGCCTTGATGGCCCTCCGGAGCGATTCGATGACCTTCATCGAGCCCCGGGCCCGGCCGCAGGTCCCCGCGGAGACGGTCAGCGAGGGCCGGGTGTCGGCCTTGCGGGCCCGGACGAGTTCGTCGATGCGGGCCTTGAGGTCCTTCGCGGTTTCAAGCCTGTCGGTTTTCTTCATGGGAGGTCTCATTTCTTGTACTTGCCGAGGATCGGGCCGACCTGCCGGACGGACGTGTGGGCGTGATAATCCTTGTCGACCACGACGACGGGCCCGATGGCGCAGCACCCGAGGCAGGCCACGGTCTCCAAGGTGAACGTGTTGTCCTTGGTCGTCTCGCCGGGCCGGACCTTGAGCCGCCGCTCGAACTCGTCGAGGATCTTGGGCCCGCCGCGGACGTGGCAGGCCGTGCCCAGGCAGACCGTGCAGGTATGTTTCCCCCGCGGCGTCAGGCTGAAGGCCCGGTAGAACGTGGCCACTCCGACGACGTCGGACAGGGGGATCTTCAAGACCTTGGCGACATAGCGCAGGGCTTCCTGGGGGAGGTAGTTGTGCTCGTTCTGGATGTCCTGGAGGATGGCGATCAGGCTGTCCTTCTTGCCGTCATGCTTGTCGATATACGACTGGATCTTCTCTTTATCGACGACCAAGTTCATTCCTCCCGTTCGAAGTTGAGGTCTTTCCGCAGGGGACCGGGGGCGACAGGGGCATGGTCGGGAGCGACGGAGGTGACGGGGGCGGAGGCGATGGTTCGGCCGTCGGCCGGCCCTGCTTGCCGGAAGAAGCTGCCTAGGGTAATGAGGCCATCTCCAATGGAATAAGAGCGGATTTATAGCAGAACGCGTCCGGGATTGTCAAGCGCCGTCCGGGACCTCGGCACCGGGCCCGATTCGCTCCCGGCGGCCGCGGCGGCCGGGCCGTTCACATGTACTTGCCGATGGCGTAATCCTGAAGGCGCTCGATCGTGAACTGCTGATCGGCGATGAGCGATTTGACCACGTCGCCGATGGAGACGAGACCCACCAGGCCCTCCTCGCTCATCACGGGAAGATGCCGGATGCGCTTTTCGGTCATGAGGGCCATGCATTCCTCATTGGTGGTCTCCGGCCGGACGCAATAGATGGGCGACGCCATGACCTCCCGGACCGGCGTATGGAGCGAGGACTTCCCCTCCAGGACGACCTTCCGTGCGTAGTCCCGCTCCGAGAAGATGCCGATCACTTTCCCGGCCTCCACGACCGGAAGAGCACCGATGTCCTTGTCGGCCAGGATCTTCAGAGCGTCATAGACTGTGGCGTCCGGGCTCGTGCTCCAGACGACATGGCCTTTCATTTTCAGCATGCTCCTGACGGTGTTCATTGATGACCCTCCTTATAGGCCTGGGGAGCCGGTGCCGGAGAAATCGTCGATCGTGACGATCCTCTGGCGGCACCGGGCGCAGGCCTCCTTGATCTGGTCCTCGCGCCGGAGCCGGGATTTCGGCTTCGACGGCTCGACCTCGGCCAGCAGCCGCTCGGCGGCCAGGAGAAGAGTGGGATGGGCGAAGGCCTTGGCCCCCAGCCGCTCCTTGATCCAGAGGAGATGTTCCCGACAGGCGATGACCTGGCCGCAGCACTCGCAGAGCACGAGCTCTTTCTCGACCGTTTCGAACGCCGCCGGGGCGGCGACGTCCTTGACGGCGAGCGAGTATTCGTCCGTGTTGAGGATGCCTTTGCCCGTGATGCATTGTTCCGCGCACTGACCGCACTGAATGCACGAGCCGAAATCGACACGCAGCCGGCGCACCTTGCCCGGGACGTCGTCGTCGGCCTCGATGGCTTGAGAGGGACACACTTGGGCGCAGGTCCCGCAGCCGACACAGTGATCCTTGTCGTATCGGGGCAGGCCGCGGTAGGCCGGGAAAGACGCGCTCGGCCCGGCCGGATATTTCGTCGTGTAGGGGGCGGAGAAAAACGACCTCAGCGCCTCGCCGATCTCCCGGACCTTAGGAAGACGCATGGCGGCCCTCCTCTTTCAACTCATGATCGGCTTCATAGAGATCGGCCACGCTTTCCGGGCAGAGGGGAACGCGGCTCCGGTGGGCGGCCCGGGCGATGGCGTGGGCGGAGATCGGCGCCGTGAGGAAGATGAAAGCGATGGCCAGAAGGACCTTGAAGCCGAAGCTGGTCAACCCCTTCAGGACGAAGACGCCGAAGAGCAGGCCTGCGGAGCCGAAGGTCACGCACTTTGTGGCGGCCTGAAGGCGGGTGTAGACGTCAGGCAAGCGGAGCAGGCCGAGAACGCCGAGGAAATTGAAAAGCATCCCGATCCATATGAAGGCCATGCCGATCATGTGCCTAATCATCGAGACGCCTCCCCTCGAGGACCTTGGCGAAGGCCAGGGCGGCGACGAAGCTCAGGAGCGCCCAGATGAGGGCGATGTCCATGAAGAACCCTTGCTCGTAATAGAGGCCGAGAAGGGCCAGCACGCCGATGATGAGGACGCCCAGGATGTCCAGGGCGATCACCCGGTCGGCCGGGCTGGGCCCGCGGATGACCCGGTAGAGGACGACGAGGGCGCTGAACAGGCTGACGTTGATGAGCTTGACCAGGAGCGGCCCTTCGAACACGAAGAAGTTGAGGCCGGCCAGGGCGCCGATGACGATCGCTCCGGCCAGCCAGCGCAGGATTCTCATTCGAAAATCTCCTTCAGGGTCCGTTCGAAACGCCCGCCGATCCTCCTGGTGTTCTCCTCGATGTCGGTCCCGTCGACGGAGAGGCAGTGGATATAGAGTTCTCCGCCCTCGGGATGGATGTCCACGGTGAACGTCCCCGGCGTGAGGGTGATGGAGTTGGCCAGGATGGTCAGGGCCGTGTCCCTCGTGAGACCGGTCCGGATCTTGACGATGCCGGGCCGGATCGGGCGAAGGGGATGGAGGACGATCATGGCGACCTGAACGTTGGCCTTGATCATCTCCCACAGGAACCGGAGAAAATAAAGGAGCGAGAAACCGGCCCGCCGAAGGAACCCGCGGCGGGGAAACCCGGTCAGGAAATGCCCGGCGACGAAGGTCACCACGAAGGCGACCACGATTCCCGCGGCCATCTCCTGGACGCCGGCGCCCGCCGTCAAGGCCATCCAAGCTAAAAAAGCCAGGGCGAAAACGAGGATCCGGCTTTGCGTTCGGGCTTTCATGTTCTCATTTCTCCAAAACGATCTGGGCGTGCCCGGTTTTTTCCATGATGACCTTGACCACCGGGTCGATCGTCGTTTCCCGGATCCCCGGGACGATGAGCAGGCTCGTGACCAGGCACAGCGCGGCGAGCAGGATCATGGCCGTTTTCATCCCCCCGTCGACCTCCCCGATCAGCCTCTCGACGGGACGCCCGCCCCTCAGCCCGAACTTCTGGACCTTCAGGAAAGAGGCCAGCGTGAGCAGGCTGCCGACGACGGCCACGAAGGCGAAGAGAGGCTGGCCGGCCTGGACCGCGGCGATGATGATCACCAGCTTGCTGAAGAAGCCGTTGAAGGGCGGGACGCCGGAGATCGACAGGGAAGCGATCAGGGACGTTCCCGAGGTGACGGGGAGAAGCTTGGAAACGTTGCCCATTTCCCTCAGGTCCCGTGTCCCCAACGCGGTTTCCAGGGCTCCCGCGTTGTAGAAGAGGAGCGACTTGAAAACGGCGTGATTGAGCATGTGATAAACGGCCCCGATCATCCCCAGGGTCGTGTCGAGCCCCATGGCCAGCAGGATGTAACCGATCTGGCTGATGCTGTGATAGGCCAGGAGCCGCTTGATGTCCCATTGGCCGATGGCCAGGAGGACGCCGAGAATGATGGACACGGCCCCCAGCACGAGGAAGATCTGAAGGAACAGAGGGGGAGCCCCCAGCACGTTGTAGAAGAAGCGGATGAGCACGTAGACGCCCAGGGCTTTGATCAAGACGCCGCTGAGCATGGCCGATATCGGCGCCGGGGCGGACGAGTGGGCGTCGGGAAGCCAGGCGTGGAAGGGCATGGCCGCCGTCTTGAGGCCGAAGCCGGCCATGAACAGGCCTCCCACCCAGAGGACGAGGATCGGGCTCTGCCGCTCGAGGCCCCGGGAGATCGTGGCCAAGCCCAGGGACGAAGTGGCGCTATAGGCGACGGCGATGCCGATCAGGATGAGCGAGGCCGAGACCGAGGCCATCACGGCGTACTTGAAGGCCGCCTCGAACTCGTGGGCCCGGCCCCCGTAGGCGACCAGGGCCAGGGCGGCCAGGATGGCGATCTCCATGAAGACGAAGAGGTTGAAAAGGTCGCCCGTCACGACGACGCCGTTCATGCCGGCGACCAGGACCATGAACAGGGAATAATATTTAGCGTCCCCGCCGAGACGATCGATGTATCTCGGCGAAAAGACGAGCGAGGTCAGGGCGATGAGGCTGACCATCACCAGCATGAAGGAGCTGAAAGCGTCCTGAACCAGGTTGATGCCGACGGGAAGCTTCCAGCCGCTCATCCTGTAGACCAGGGTCTCTCCGCTCCGGCCGAAGAAGGCGTATCCCGAAAGGACGACGAGGGCGAACGTGGAGGCCAGGGAGAGAAGCACGGCCGGACCGGTCTTGCGCTTCGACACCAGGGGGATGAGGAAAGCCGCGGCCAGGGGGATGATGACGAAATACGGCGTGATCATCCGGAGAGCCTCCTGATCTTGGTGATGTCGTAGGTCCGGTATTTCTGGAACAGGCGAACGGCCAGGGCCGCGAGCAGGGAGATGATCCCGAGTTCGATGACGATCGCCGTCAGGACCATGGCCTGCGGCAGGGGATCGACCATGGCCGCCGCCTCCCGGCCTTTTTCGAGGATGGGGTACGAGGCTTCCCGGCGGTAACCGAAGAGGACCAGCATCATGTTGCAGGCATAGCCCATGATCCCCGACGAGAGGATGATCTTGACCAGGTCCCGCTTGGTCAGGATGCCGTACAGGCCGACCAGGAAGAGGGCGAAACAGAGAACGTAAAGCGTCATTCGTCGTCTCCTTGACTCGGATCGAATTCCGCCAGGGCCAGGACGACGAGGAAGAGAGACAGGCCGACCTTGAGGCCGATGACGATGTTCAGCGGAAGGATGACGCCCGAGCTCAACAGGGCGAAGAGCTTCCCTTTGGAAAGGAAGTTGGCCAGGAAAGCGCCTCCCCAGGCCATGCCGGCCAGGCCGAAGCCCAGGAACAGGAGCGGGGCCGAGTATTCGAGATCCCGGAGGGTTCCCAGGCGCAGCCAATTCAGGGAGAAACCGCGGCCGTAGGCCAGGAGAACGCCCAGGAACCCGAGCGCCAGGACGACCCCGCCGCCGAAACCCCCTCCCGGGCTCAGGTGGCCGTGAAGGATGATATAGATGCCGTAAAGAAAGATCATCCAGAGGATGAGCCGATTCACGGTTTTGACGATGACGGTCAGACCCGGCTTGACGTCCCTCATCGGTCGCCTCCCTTGCCGCTCCGGGCCCGGGTCCGCAGGACGGTCAGCGTTCCCAGGATGGCCGTGAGCAGGACCGTGATCTCGCCCAGCGTATCGAAGGCCCGGTAATCGAGGATGACCGCGGTCACGACGTTGGCCGCGCCCGTTTCGGCGGCGGCATGCTCCAGATAGTGCCGGGAGACCTCCATCAGGGGCCGGCCGAAGGCGGGGAGAAGACGAAAAACCTTGAGGCTGAGGGCCAGGATAGCGGCCAGGCCGATCAGGGTGAAGCCGAAGATCCAGCGGCTCGCGCGGGCCGGCTCCAGGGCGTGGAACTCCTTGCGGACGAAGGCGCAGACAAGGATGATCAAGGCGAAGATCTCGAAAAGGAACTGGACGACGGCCAGGTCCGGGGCCTGGAGGAAGAGAAAGGCGATGGAGAGGGCCAGGCCGACGACCCCGACGGCGACGATGGAGGACAGGATGTCCCGGATCTCCAGGGCCACGATCGACCCCAGGATCATGAACCCCAAGAGAAAGATCAGCCAGGTCTCGACGGGCATGCGCTCCTCCTTGTCATGGTCGTTCTATCCCGCCAGGATCATGAACAGCAGGACTCCGAACAGGATGAAAAGGACATAGACCTGGAGCTGTCCGGCGTGCGCTCTCTGAAGGAGATGGGACAGGCCGAAGGTGGCCTTGGAGCCGAGGTCGTAAACGTCGAAGGCCTTGTTTTCGGCCTGCCGATAGAGCGTCGCAAGCGGCCTCATCTCCGTGATCTCTTTGTAGAAATCAGTGCCCGTGACCCGGAAGGCCTCGGACGGGACGTGGCCGCCGATATAGGCGCCGTCGCGGCGGGTCTTCGCGGTCAGGAGATAGACGGCCAAGCCGGCCAGAAAGCCGATGACGAAAAGGGTCAGGATGAGATTCGGACGATAGAAGCCGGGATAGGTGAAGGCCTCGAATCCGGCCTCCCGGGCCGCCGGAAAGACGAAAAGACGGAGCGGCACGGCTTGAGCGAACAGGCCGAAGACGACGCAGAGCAGGGCCAGAAGCCCCGTGGCCAGCCACTGATTGGCCGGGGCTTCCCGGAGGCCTTCGAACCGCTCGGGCCGCCGGCCCAGGAAAACGGCATGGAGGAATTTCATGAAGCTGGCCAGGGTCAGGGCACTGCCGAAGACGGCCATGATCAGGCAGACGAGAAGCCAGACGGCGTAGGCCGGAGCGAGCCCGCCCGCTTGTTCCAGCAGCCCCTGGTAGATCATCCACTTGGAGAAGAAGCCGTTGAAAGGCGGGAGGCCGGAGATCGAGAGAGCGCCGACGAGAGCCATGGCGAACGTCGCCGGCATGGCCTTGGCCAGGCCTCCCAGCTCGTCGAGATCGTGGCTCCCGGCCCGCTTCTCGGCCGAACCGAGGGCCAGGAAGAGATTGGACTTGTAAAGGACGTTGTTGAGGAGATGGAAAAGGCCCCCGGCGAAGGCCAGGGCGTGGCCGCTGGCGACGCCCATGATCATGTAGCCGACCTGGCTGACGGCGTGATATCCGAGCAGGCGCCGGCCGTTGTGCTGGACCATGGCCATCATCACGGCGACGATGACGGTCAAGGCACCGAGGGTGACGACGATCATCCGGGTGAAGAGACCGACCTCGAAATAGCCGCCCATCATCCGGGCCAGAAGATAGATGCCGAGCAGCTTGTCCAGCGAGGCCGGCAGGAAGGCCGCGCTCTCGACCGGGGCGTCCCGGCTGAAATCCGGCACCCAGGTGTGGAGAGGGAAGCCGCCCGCCTTGGCGAAGGCGGCGATGAGCAGGAAGACGAAGGCCAGAGCCTCGGCCGGGCCGGCGAGGGGGATGCGGGCGTCGAACAGGGACCATCCCGACGACATCGCCGCAAGGGCCAGGCCCATGATCAGGAAAACGTCGCTTCCGCCGACCAGGATGAACGTCTTTTTCGCCGTCGCCGACGCGCTTTCGCCCTGCCCGAGTAGGGCGAACCCATAGAGGGCGAGCCCCGACAGGCCCCAGAAAACGAGGAACCCGACTCCATGGGAGCTCAAAACGGTCCCGTTGGCGCAGGCCAGCGTCAAGGGATAGAGGACCAGGAAGGTTCTCTCCGTCCCGGGATCCAGCCCCTTGAGGCAGAAAAGAAAGATGATCAGGCCGATGATGTGGATGAAGGCCAGGGAAAAGAAGGACAGATCGTCGAGGGACAAGGCGGTCGTGCCGAACAAGGCGACAGACGGTGGAGGGGCGCCGAAGAACCCCCGGACAAGGACGCCTCCCAGGATGATCCCGATGACGGTCATCGCTTTGCGCAGGGCGATGGGAAGGAAGAGGTTGAGCAGGGCGACGGCCAGCGGGGCGGCGATGACCAAGACGAGCGGGCTATCCATGGAGCTCCCTCCTCAACCGGTCGGTTTTCTCCCGCGATAGCCGGATGAGATCGGTGGCGACGCGGGCCCCGCGCCCATCCACGACATGGATGGCCCTCTCCGTGCAGCAGTAGCAGGGGTCGATGGCGGCCAGCGTGATCAGCGCGTCGGCCAGCGGGATCCCTTTGCATGATGCCGCGCAGGTGGGGATGTTCATATAGCTCGGGGCCCGGACCTTGTGGCGGACGGGGCGGTTCGAGCCGTCCGTCCGGACGTAGTGGAAGACCTCGCCCCGGGGGGCTTCGTAGCGGCCGATGCCCTCGCCGGCCGAGATCTCCTTGACGTCGTTGAGGATCGTTCCCGGCGCTGTCCTGAGCTTCTCCAGGCACTGCCGGACGATCTTGATGGACTCCACGGTCTCCAGGACCCGGACCACGAGCTTGCCGTAGACGTCGCCGCTGTCGAGGACGATCGATTTGAAGTCGACCAGGCCGTAGGCGTCCCTGGGCTCGTCCTTGCGCACGTCGATAGACACGCCCGAGGCCCGGGCCGTCGGTCCGACGGTGCAGTAGTCGACGGCCGCTTGACGGCTCAGGATGCCCACGCCCTTGAGGCGCGTCTTGAGCACGGGATCGTCGGCCGCCGCCTTGGCGATCATGTCCATCTTCCGCTCGATCATGTCCAGGGTCTCGAGGAGGGGCGGGACGGCTTCGGGCGCGACGTCGCGGGCCACCCCGCCGACGCGCATCATGCCGTAGTGGTTCCGGTTGCCGGTGATCGTCTCGAAGATGTCGAGCACCGGCTCCCGGTACCTCCAGGCCCACATCCAGAGGGTGTCGTAGCCGATGAAGTGTCCGGCCAGTCCCAGCCAGAGGAGATGGCTGTGAATGCGCTCGAGCTCGCCGACGAGGGTCCGGATGTAGGCGGCCCGGACCGGGACCTCCACGTTGTCCACGTCCTCGACGGCGTGGACGAAGGCGATGGGGTGGGACGTCGAGCAGATGCCGCAGATGCGCTCAACGAGGAAGATGGACTGGGTGAAGGTCTTGCCCTCGGAGATGTATTCGTGGCCGCGGTGCATGTACCCGATGTCGATATCGATGCCCGTGACCGTCTCTCCGTCCACGTGGATCTTGAAGAACTCGGCCTCCTCGAGCAGAGGATGGAACGGGCCGACGGGGATCGTCGTCTTGGTCATTTCGTCCTCCTCCGTCGCAGGGGCAGGTGAGGGGCTTTCGGGTGGTCCCTGGTCAGAAGTCTCTCCGGTTGAGGATGGCCGACGAAGGTGATGCCGAGAAGCTCGGACATTTCCCGTTCGATCCACTCCGCGCCTATGACCACGGGCGCGATCGAAGGCGCCTTCGGGTCTTTCAGGTCGGCGATGACCAGGCGCGGGCAGAAATAGCGCCCCGTGGCGTCGTGGGAGAAATGGTAGAGGACCTCGAGCCCGCGGTACATCTCCATGGCCGTGGCCGTCGACAGGCGGCAGCCCATCGTCCGGAACAGATAGCGCACCACCTCGAGCAAGTTCTCGTCGGCCACTTCGAAATACAGGCGTCCCTTCTTTTCGGTCGTCCGGCCGATCTTGCCGGCCAGGGGTCGGAGAAATCCCTCTTGGTCAGGCATTGAGCACTCCCACGAGCTTCACGATCGCATCGATCATCGCCTCCGGCTTGGGCGGACACCCCGTGACATAGAGGTCGAAGGGGATGACATCCTCCCGGCGGGGGACGGTGTTGTAGCTCTCCTTAAAGCAGCATCCCGAGATCGGGCACGTCCCGACGCCGACAACGAAAACGGGCTTGGGGGCCTGCTCGTAGACGCGGCGGACCCGGGGAGCGACCTTCTCGTTGATGACCCCCGTGACCAGGAGGACATCGGCGTGCCTGACCGAGCCGACCAGCTTGATCCCGAAGCGCTCGACATCGTACCGTGGCGTCAGGAGGTCCAGGATCTCGATGTCGCAGTTGTTGCACGGCGAGGCGCTGACGTGAAAGACCCAAAGCGATTTGGCCAGACGTTTGTTGTACCAGCCCATGGTCAGACTCCCAGGACGGCCAGGACGACGGCCGCCAGTGCCAGCGGTGAAAGATATTTCCAGAAGAACGCGATGGCGGTGTCCGTCCGCACGCGGGGATTGGTGTTCTTGATGATGATCATCAGGACGAGGATCAGGAGGTATTTCAAAACGCCCCAGACGACGCCCGGCCCCGTCAGTTGGAATCCTCCCCAGAAGAGCAGGATGAGCAGGAAGGGAAAGACGACGAACATCATGAACTGGTTGAGCTTCCAAAAGGCGAGCAGCGGCCCGCTGTATTCTATGAAAGGACCGGCCACGATCTCGGTCTCGGCTTCCGGGATATGGAAGGGCGGCAGGGCCATCTTGGCCTGGACGGCCAGGAGGGCCACGACGAAGGCCGCCGCCCCCGAGACCGAGCCGACGAGCATCCCGTGTTCGGCCTGCCGGGCCAGGATATCGGCCAGTTGCGGCCGGTAGCCGGCGTGGACGATGGGGACGAGACACGCCAGGATGAACGGCAGCTCGTCCGCCAGGAGGAGCTTGACCTCCCGGCCGGCGCCGAGGCCGGCGTAGACGTTGCCGGCGGCCGCGCCGCCGAGAACGATGGTCACCGAATACAACATGAGGAGGTACATGACGACGATGAGGTCGCCCCCGGTGTCCCTCCCGAAGAACAGGGCGGTCCCGACGAACGTGGCGACGAGGGATATGACGGCGAACCCGGCCAGCGGCGCGGCGACGAAGAGCCAGGGGACGCCTTCCTTGACCAGCATGGCCTCCTTGCCCAGAAGCTTGAAGAAGTCGTTGAAGTTCTGGAAGAGGGGCGGGCCGACGCGGTACTGGAAGCGGGCCGAGACCTTGCGGTCCAACCAGCCGGCTATGAGCCCCAGGCCGGCCGTGAACACGATGCCGGGAAAGACGAGGAAATCGAACAGGATCGAGGCCTTCATGGCCGGCCCTCCTTGCGCCGCCAGCTCGGGCTCCGGACGGCCAGGTGCTCTCCGGCGAAATAGATATGGTTGGCGGGGTCTTCAGCCGGCAGGTCCCTCATCAGGAACGTTCCGGGCGGAGCGGTCCTGACGCAGAGGGGAAGATAGTCCGGGTCATCGGCGAGCTGGTTCAGGCAGAGGTCGCACTTGGCCGTGACGTAGTTGATGACCTCGGGAAAGATGGTCCCGAACGGGCAGGCCAGGACACAGCTCTTGCATCCCACGCAGCGCATGTTGTAGCGCTTGACGGCCCCGTCGGCCTGCCTCTCCAGGGCCTCCTTGGGGCAGGCGGTGACGCAGAACGCCTCTTTGCATTGGCGGCAGTAGGCGGCGAACTCGGCCACCTCGAGCAGGGAGAAGGCGCCCGGATTGTCCCTGTGGAACAGGTATTCGCACTCGATCCGGTCGGCCGGCGTGCCGGAGGACAGCAGGGCCGGGACGTCGATGAACAGCCTTTTCAATCCCATATTCCCTCCTCGTCCTTGATCCGGGCGTAGGTGAAGACGGGGCCGTCCTTGCAGACGTAGTATTCGCCCATCATGCAGTGGCGGCACTGGCCGAACCCACAGTACATCTTTTTCTCCATGGACAGGTAGATCCGGTCTTCGCGGAAGCCGAGCCGGAGGAGGTCGCGGGTCCCGAACTTCATCATCACCGGCGGCCCGCAGACGACGGCCGGCGTTTCCCGGGGATCGACGTCCAGCTTCTTCAGGAGACCGGTCACGAGGCAGACCTCCTCCTCCCAGGTCTCGCCGGGAGGGACGGCGTCGACGGCCCGGACGAGCTTGACCTGCGGATGTTTGTGCCATTCGGCGAAGGCGTCCTTGAAGGGGCAATCCTGGGGCGTCTTGGCGCCGGCGTAGAACGTGACGCTTTTGTATTTCCCGATCTCGTCGAGGAGCGTCAGGAAGAGGGAACGCAGGGGAGCCAGCCCGCAGCCTCCGCCCAGAAGAAGCAGGTCGCGGCCCTCGAATTCCTCCAGAGGATAAGAGGAGCCGAACGGCCCGCGCAGGCCGACCCGGTCCCCCGGTTTCGCCCTGTGAATGTGCTCGGTCACGAACCCGGCCTTCATGATGGTGACGTCCATGATGTCGGTGATGAAGTGAGAGGAGGAGGGCGTGAAGGGCGCCTCCCCGACGCCCGGCAGGCTCAGCTCGATGAATTGCCCCGTCCGGAAAGGCAGGGGGCGGTCCGGTTTCAAGCGCAGGGTCCGGATGAGAGGGGTCTCGTCGATCGTGTCGGTGATGACGGCCGGGACGGCTTCGTAGGGATTGGGTCTCATGGCGACCTCCTCATCCGGCCTCAGCGGAACGTTCTCCGGAAGGCATCTCCATGAGGCGCCGGACGACGCTCCGGAATTCGATCCCTCCGGGACAGGCCTCGGTGCAGCGGCCGCAACCAGTGCAACCGAGGGCCCCGAACTCGCCTTTCATGATGACGAGCTTGCAAAGGTAACGGTGCCGGAAACGGTCATCCACGCGGGGGCGCGGGGATACGCCGGCGGCGACCCGAGCATAGCCATGGAGCTGGCAGGAGTCGTAACTGCGAACTTTGAGGAAAGCCCCACCTCGGCCTTCTTCGTTCAGGATGAGGCAGTAGCAGGTCGGACAGATGTGAGTGCAGGCCCCGCAGCCGACGCATTCCCGAGCTTCTTCCTGCCATGCTTGGGGAGGGCTGGAGCGCAGGCGTCCGTAGTCCTTGGGGCGTTGAAAAGCCTCGTTCTGCGCTTGGACCCTGGCCGTCATCTCGGCCCTCCGGGTCTCGGCGGCCGGCGGCATTTGGGTACAGGCAGCGTCGACCCGGGCATGACGACCAATGAGTTCGAGCAAGGCCCGGCCTTTCTCCGTGGCGGCGCTGAGGTAGTAGTCCTGACCGAAGCGGGCCGCATTGGCATCGAACCCCGTCTCCGCGAACGGCTTGCCGCCCGTCAGCGTACAGTGGCATGTCGGGCCGACGTCGGTACAGTCGAAGCTGAGGATGGTGGTCCGCTCGCGCCACGAGGCATAGGCCGGGTCCGTGAAATCCCCATTGATGAGAGCCCGGTCGAGGACCTCGAAGCCCTTGACGTCGCAGGCCTTGACCCCGGCCAGAAGAGCGGGGGAGGAACTCCCGGCGAACGGTGCAACTCCCTCCCTCACTCTATAGGCCAGGAGCTTGGGAGGATCCACGGACCGGTATCCGTCGAGGGCCAACCGTAGATCCCCCCTCAACGGGGCCAGCGAGGAAAAGGATGCGCCCCCGTCGCCCGGCTTGATGGGAACATGGATCTTCCGGTAGGGGCCGATGGGCTCGTCCCGGCAGCGCCTAAGAAACGATTCCAGCTCGTCCGATGGTATCAGCACGCGTACCCCCTTTATCCAGAACGTGCGGAAAAATGGCGGACTTGTCCATGACGATCACGATGTACCGCCGCGAATGCGGCCATAATAAATCACTTTCCCCGATATATGGCCCCCTTTATATACCGAGTATTTTGGCCTTGTCAATAGAAAAAACGCCGTTCTTGCGTATTGGAGGCGGCGCGACGCGGAACAGGCGAGCGGCGTTCTCCCGGTTAGGAAGACGAGGGCGGCTCGTCCGCTTCGAGCTCGATCCTCTCGACGACGAGGTCCCGGCCCTCGAGGAGCTCGACGTCCCGGCCGCCGCACACGAGGCAGGCGAAGGACCCCTCGACGTCGAGCCTCTCACCGCCGCAGCTCCGGCAGCGGAGACGCACGGGGACCTCCTCGATCTCCAGCCGGGCGCCGTCGGCGATCGTTCCTTTCTTATAGGTCTCGAAGGCCGACTCGAGGAGCTCGGGGACGGCGCCGGAGAGCTTGCCGACCTTCAGGCGGACCACGGTGATCCGGGCGGCCCGGTGTTCGCGGGCCTTCTCTTCGAGGGTCTCGAAGAGGGCGGCGACGAGGGACAGCTCATGCATGGCCCGATCTCAGGCGCGCGAGGGCCTCGACGAAGTAGGCCGCCAGCTCGTCCATCCCCTCGCCGCGGAGCGCGGACACCCGGAAGACCCTGAGCTCGGGCTTGATGGACAGGGCCTCCGCCGCCGCCTTGGCCGGGTCGAACGGCAGATGGGGGATGAGGTCGGTCTTGGTCAAGACGAGGGCGTCGGCCGTCAGGAAGGCCTGCGGGTATTTTTTCGGCTTGTCGTCGCCTTCGGGAGAGCTGAGCAGGACGCAGCGCAGCTCCTCGCCCAGGTCGAAGCTCGCCGGGCACACGAGATTCCCGACGTTCTCGATGAACAGGAGATCGAGGTCGGCCGGGACCTCGCCGAGGACCTTGCCGACCATCCGGGCTTCGAGATGACAGGCCCCGCCCGTCGTGATCTGCCAGGCCGGCACACCCCGGGCCCGGATGCGCTCGGCGTCGCGCTCGGTCTCGATGTCGCCTTCGATGACGGCCATCCGGCGACGGCCCCGGAACCGGTCGGCGAGAGCTTCGAGGAGGGTTGTTTTCCCGGAGCCCGGGGAGCTCAGAAGATTGACGCTCAGGATGCCGCGCGCCCGGAGCTCCTTGCGGATCTCCGCGGCGACCTGCTTGTTCGTGCCCAGCAGGTCCCGCATGACGATGACCTCTTTTCGGGTCATGCCGTTCGCTCCCGCAGGAATTCCGTCAGGAAAGCGAGGGCCCGCTCGAGGTCGGCCTTGGCCCGGGCCGACAGCTTCTCCCCCAAGCTCCAGGCATGGCCCCGGATGGCGAGCATGTAGGCCCTGGGAGCGCGGCCGTACAGGCTTTCGGCGAGGGCCAGGACGGCTCCCGGCCCGAGCGCGTGGGTCATCGCCGGCGCCGTCCCCTCGGGCTTGAGCTCTTCGAACGAGAACGGCTTGCGCAGGCCGCGGGCGGCGTCGACGAACACGACGAGGTCGTGACTGGCGCAGGTCAGAGCGTCCTCGAGGTTCAGCTGGTAGTTGGCGTCCGCCGTGACGCCGGGAAGCCGGAGCGCTTCCAAGCGGGCCACGGCCTCGGCCCCCAGACCGTCATCGCGCCGTCCCGGGTTCCCGATGCCGAGAACGAGCACGGACGACGGACGGGCCTTTGTCGGAATTAGCGGACCTTCCTTTGCAGGACGTTGTCGTCGCCGTCGAGCAGCGTGACCTCGAGGGGCATCCGGCCGACGGCGTGTGTCGCGCAGCTCAGGCACGGGTCGTAGGCCCTGATGGCCACTTCGACCCGGTTCAGCATGCCCTCGGTGATCTCCGGGTTCCCGGCCAGGACTTTTTCGGCCACCCAGTGGACGGCCCGGTTCATGGGCTCGTTGTTGTTGGTCGTCGAGACGATGAGGTTGGCCATCGTGATCTGGTCGTTGTCGTTGACCTGGTAGTGGTGGAAGAGCGTCCCTCTCGGGGCTTCGACGAGCCCCACGCCCTCGCGGGCCTTTTTTCCCTTCTTGACCAGCTTCTGGCCCTGGAGGTCCTTGTCGAGGAGCAGCTCCTTGATGACCTCGGCGGAATGGAGGAGCTCGATGAGCCGGGCCCAGTGGGTGTGGAGGCTCATGTTGTTGGGCTTTCCGGCCGTATAGGCCTTGTAGACCTCGAACTCCTTCTGGGCCAGCGGCGAGGGGATGTAGTCGCAGGTGTTGAGCCGGGCCAGCGGGCCGACCCGGTACCAGCCGTTCGTCTTGCCCAGGGACCGGATGTAGGGGAACTTCATGTAGCTCCAGGAGCGGATCTCCTCGCCGATGTGGTCGAGGTAGTCCTTGTAGTCCACGTCGTCGAGGACCTTGTGGCCGTCGGCGTCGACGGCCCGCAGGACGCCGTGGTAGAAGTCGAGGGCCCCGTCCTTGCGGACCAGGCTGAGATGGTGGGACGGGAAGGCGGCGAAGCCGTCGACGAGGTCCTTGTTCTTTTTCTGGTAGTCCTTGAAGAGCTCGACGGCGGCCAGGGACCAGTCGATCATCCGGTCGACGTTGAGAGGGTCCGGCCCCTTGAGCAGGACGTCCCGCTCCTCGGGGCTGAGGTTCTTGTTGATGCCGCCGGGGATGGCCCCCGTGCCGTGGATCTTCTTGCCGGACGTGGCCAGGATGACCTCCTGCCCGAACTTGCGGAGCAGGACGGCCTGGACGGCCAGGTCCTTGTCGAGGCCGATGATGCCGATGACGTTCCGGACGGCCGGATCGGCGTCCATGCCCAGCAGGAAATCGGGCGAGCAGAGGTGGAAGAAATGGAGGGCGTGCGACTGGAGCATTTGTCCGTAATGCATGAGCCGGCGCATCTTCTCCGCGGTCGGCGGCAGGCCGTCGGGCCCGACGCCGACGATGACGTCCATGGCCTTGGCCGCGGCCAGATGGTGGCTGACCGGGCAGATGCCGCACAGCCTCTGGACGAGGACTGGGGCCTCCCAATAGGGGCGCCCCTGGACGAAGCGCTCGAAGCCGCGGAACTCGACGATGTGGAAACGGGACTGGGTCACCCGGCCGCTGTCGTCCAGCCGGATAGTGACCTTGCCGTGGCCTTCGACCCTGGTGACGGGTTCGATGGTGATCTTTCTTGCCATAATCTCTCACCCTTCAATCGTACTTGATCATGTCGTAGGTCAGGTTCAGGGGCCGGCCTTCGACCAGGGCCGTCAGGGCCTCCCAGATGAGGTCGGCCGACGGCGGGCAGCCCGGCAGGAAATGGTCGATCTTGACGATCTCGTGGAGGGGATAGACCCGATCGAGGATGATGGGGATATCCTCGTCATCGGGGATCATCCGGTCCTCGGGGGCGACCGTCGGGCTGTTCAGGTAGGCTTCTTCCAGGCATTCCTTGATCGGGATGCCGTTGCGCATGGCCGGCAGGCCGCCCATGATGGCGCACTCGCCCACGGACACCAGGACCTTGCAGTTCTTCCGGAAGGAGCGCAGGACCTCGACGTTCTCGCTGTTGCAGCACCCCCCCTCGATCAGTCCGATGTCCACCGGCTTGGTGAACGTCTTGATGTCGTCGATGGGGGACTTGTTGAACTCGACCAATTCGACGAGCTTGAGGATCCGGTCGTCGATGTCGAGCAGCGACATGTGGCAGCCGAAGCAGCCGGCCAGGGACGCGGTGGCGATGACGGGTTTGCTCATATCCTCACCTTTCGGGGCCTTTCTCGATGTCGCTGCCGATGGGTTCGCGGTCGAACTTGCGCTCGCCGATCGGCACAGCGAAGCCGATCTCCTTCATCAAGATCGAGCCGACAGGACAGATGTCCATGGCCTTGCGGACCTCTTCATCCGTCAGCCCGGCGGCCAGCTTGGCGTCGACGTCGATCTTCCTCTTCTTCGACCGGTCCCGTTGAGCGAACACCTTGCGGCCGTCCTTGGTCTGGACGGACCGGACGCAGCGGAGGCATTGGATGCAGCGGTTGTGCTCGAGGAGGATCTTCGGTGCGACGGCCTCGATGTGGCGGCCGGGGAATTGGAAAGGGAAACGCGGGACCAGGATCTGATAGCGGTAGGCCAGGGCCTGGAGCTGACAGTTGCCGCTCTTTTCGCAGGTCGGGCACATGTGGTTGCCTTCGACGAACAACATTTCGATGATGGCCCGCCGCATGTCCTCCAGGTCCGGGACCATGTTCTCGATGGCCATGCCGTCGGTGACGACCTGCGTGCAGGAGGCCATGTAGCGCCCGCCGGAACGGACCGTGCAGACGCGGCAGCTGCCGACAGGAGGGAGTCCTTCGTAATGGCACAGCGTCGGGATATAGACAGCGTTGGCCTTGGCGGCCTCGGCGATCGTCTGGCCGGGTTCGGCGGTGCAGGGCTTGCCGTCGATCGTGAAACGGAGCTTACTCATGGGCGACCTCCTCCAGAGCGGGCCGGCGGTTGGCCAGGCGGGCGGCTTCGAGCGTCGCCTCCGCCAGGTCAAAGGTCGGAAGGACATCCCGGGACTTGCTGACCGCGGCTTCATAGAGCTCGGGGAAATTCTGCAGGGAAGTCAAGATGGGGTTTGGAGAGGTCTGGCCGAGCCCGCAGCGGCTCATGGCCTTGATCATCTTCCCCCAGTTCTCGAGGTCTGCTAGGTCCTGCCTCGTGCCGCGGCCGGTCATGATCTTTTCCAGCTTCTCCTTCAACAAGATGTTGCCGACCCGACAGGGCGTGCACCAACCGCAGGATTCCTCGATGAAGAACTCCATGAAGTTGTCGATGATCTCGAAGAGATCACGCCAGGGCCCGAAGATCATGATCGACCCACCTGTCGGGAGGTCCTCGAAAGCGACCCTCCGCCCGAAATCCCTCCGGGAGATCATCGCCCCCGACGGCCCGCCGATCTGGACGGCGAAGGCGTCCTTGGCGCCGACGATGTCCAGAAGCTCGCGAACGGTCAATCCGAACTCGAGTTCGTAGACCCCGGGACGCTCGCAATCGCCGGAGATGCTGAAGAGCTTCGTGCCCGACGAATTTGCCGAGCCCATCGAGTTGAACCATGATGCGCCATGGATGATGATCTTGGCCGCGGCGCAGAGGGTTTCCACATTGTTGACCGTCGTGGGCTGCCCGAGGTAGCCGATCTGAACCGGGAATGGGGGCCTGTTCCTCGGTTCGCCCCGTTTGCCTTGGGCGGACTCGAGCAGCGCGGATTCCTCGCCGCAGATGTATGCGCCCCCGCCCAGCTTGATCGAGATGTCAAAATCGAATCGAGACCCCGCGATGCTCTTGCCCAGGAGATTCTCCCGGCGGAGGCCGTCCAGGACCGACTCGAGAAGCGGACGGAGGTAGTCGTATTCGGCCCGCAGGTAGAGGACCCCTTCCTCCGCGCCCACGGCATAGCCGGCGACGGCCATGCCCTCGAAGACGAGGCGGGAAAGCTCGGTGAGGATGACCCGGTCCTTGAACGTCCCGGGCTCTCCCTCGTCGGCGTTGCAGACGACATAATGGGGAGGGTTCTTTTCCCTGCGGCAGAAGTCCCATTTGAGCCCGGTCGGGAAGCCGGCCCCGCCGCGGCCGAGCAGGTTGGCCCGCTTGATCTCTTCGATGACCGCCTCGGGAGTCATGGCGACGGCTTTCCGGACGGCCGCTCCGGGCTCGTGCGGGCCGAAGAGGACCGGGCCCCTTCTCCGAATGTTGTTGGCGACCATGGACCGGACAAGGTCCGATTGGTTGGCCCCGTCGCGGTACTTATCGACCAGGACTTGGGCAGGTTTTCCCGCTCTGAGGGCGCGGACAAGATGCCCAACCTTTAAGGGCGTCAACTGCGTGAAAACGACGCCGTCGATGATGGCCGAGGGCTCCTGGTCGTTCATCCCGATGCAGGAGGTCGGGAAGAGCCCGATCGAGCCGTCCGGGGAGACCTCCCCGAACCGGCAGCCGGCCTCCTGCTCGAAGGCCTTGGCGACGGCCGCCCGGCCCTTCATCCGGGAGGTGATCGAATCGTTCAGGTAGACCGTCGACCGGCCCCTGGGCTCAAGGGAGAAGAAATGGTAGAAGGTGACGGCGCCCCGGACCTCGGCTTTCGAGAGGCCCAGATGGGCGGCGATCCCGGAAACAGCCTCCTCGGGGACGTGGCCATGCCGCCCCTGGACGTCGCGAATGATATCCAGGAGCGCCGAGGGGTCTTTGGGGCGGCCGTGGAGGATGCCCTTGTCATTTTTCATGTTTGAACTCCGTTCTCGGAGATTTGAGCATAGTAGTTTAACACAAAAAAAAGGGGGGGGAAACATGTTTTCGGAAGGTTTTTGCGTGGCCCCCATAAAGGGCTTGCTTTTCTCCCGCGAATCAGATTAAAATCCAGATAGGACGATTTTCGACAAAGCCCCGGAAGGAGGAAGGAATGAGGAAAAAAGTATCTCTCGTGATCGGCCTCATGGTCGCGTTTCTCGTAGTGACGGCGTGCTCGCCGGCGCCCGAAAAGGGTCTTCTTTCCAAGTATTTCAACGCCATGACGCTCAGCGACAACCAGACGATGGCGTCCATGGCCCTCCAGCCGATCCAGATCGAGCTCGCTTCGTGGGAGATCCTGAACGTCGGTCCGGAGACCATCATCCCGGCCATCCTCGCCGACCTGAACGCGAAAGAGCTGGAGCTCAAGAAAGCGGTTGAAGGGAACATCGGGCCGACCGTCGAGGCCAAGGATCTCCTGGACATCGCCCAGGAGGACATGGACACCGCCCGGAGCTCCTCCGCCAGGGCCGCCGCCAAGAGGAAGGTCGATGAGCTCCAGACCAAGTACGACGCCCAGTACGCCAGGCACAAGGAGCTTCAGCAGGGCTACAACGACGCCAAGGCCGCCGCGGCCACCGAAGAAGATATGACCAAGTTCTCGCTGGGGGTCCGGGAGCTGGCCACGATCCGCGAGCTGACCGGCAAC
Source organism: Candidatus Aminicenantota bacterium (assembly GCA_016867635.1). Taxonomy (GTDB): domain Bacteria; phylum Acidobacteriota; class Aminicenantia; order Aminicenantales; family Saccharicenantaceae; genus RBG-16-66-30. Next base: position 23,577 of record VGJC01000007.1, read on the forward strand.
GTCCATTCCAAAGAGGTCGAGGTCGGCATCCGGAACAAGGCGGGGGCGACGCTGAAGTACCGCTTGTTCATGAAGCAGTACGCGCTGAGGGACGAGGTCAACAACCTGCGCCACAACGGCCGTTGGGTCATCATCCGGTTCGAGCCCATCGCCTGAACCGGAGCCCCTTCCAAAGGGGGTGTTGACTCTTTCTCGCCCTTCACTATAATAGTCCTTTCTGCCGGGCCGTTAGCTCAGAGGGAGAGCACCGGCCTTTTAAGTCGGGTGTCGCTGGTTCGAGTCCAGCACGGCTCATTTTCTCGCCCCTGTCGTCTAGAGGCCTAGGACACTGCCCTTTCAAGGCGGCAACACGGGTTCGAATCCCGTCGGGGGCGCTTTTCCCGGCTCTTCGCCCGGTTCGAGCCGCCGGGCGGACATCAGGTCTTATGGCGGGCCTTGCTCGCGGTCCTTTTCGGCCCGTCCCCCGGTCCCCTGGCCGCGTCTGAGCCGCGCCCGCCTGTACAACCAGAAAAGATAGACCGCCGGGACCTGGTAGAGGGCGATGATGACGGGGGACAGGATCAGCCAGTAAATGTTGAAGTCCCTGGCGAAAAGGAAGACGAACCCCCCGATCCCGGCCAGGCAGAGGAAGATGGACAGGCCCAGGTAAAGGCCGGGGGCGACGCCTCTCGCGGTCATCGGTCCGGACCTCCTTTCCCCGAAGGGCGCGCGTTCGATCCTCGGCGGCCCGGCCGGCGGCGCAGGGATGACAAGGAATGGGCGGTGCAGGGGTCGAACCTGCGACCCTCGGTTTGTAAGACCGATACTCTGCCGCTGAGCTAACCGCCCCCAGGGGCCGGCCGGCAAGCCTCCGGGCCGCCCTTAGGGTAGAGAAAAGGTCCGGCCCTGTCAATCCCGGCCCGCCTGATTTGACATGGGCCTGGTCCTGTGCTAAATTTGACGTCCAACTTTCTTACTCCAAAAGAGGATATTCCAAATGTACGCAGTCATCCTGACAGGCGGAAAGCAGTATCGCGTCAAGGCCGGGGACATCCTGGCCGTTGAGAAGCTCGGTGTCGACCAGGGACGCAAGGTCCACTTCGACCGGGTCCTCTTGATCGAGGACGGGGAGAGCGTTCAGGTCGGGAGGCCCATGCTCGAGAACGCCGCGGTCGAGGCCGAGGTCGTCGAGAACTTCAAGGACGAGAAGGTCCTCGTTTTCAAGAAAAAAAAGCGAAAACAATACCGCCGGACCCGCGGGCACAGGCAGCAGCTGACCAAGGTCCGCATCGACCGGATCCTGTCCGACAAGAGCGAGCTGCCGGCCATCCATCCCGTCGAAGATGGACCCGAGGCAACGGTCAAGGCCGTCAAGCCGAAGACGGTCAGGCCGGCCAAAACCGCGCCCAAGCCGAAGGCCGCCAAGCCGGCGGCGGCCAAGACCAAGAAAGCGACCAAGGAGTAAGCCATGGCCCATAAAAAAGCGGGGGGAAGCGCTCGCAACGGCAGGGACAGTTGCGGAAAGAGACTGGGGGTCAAGCGCCATGGCGGCCAGCTCGTCAACGCCGGTTCCATTCTCGTCCGCCAGAGAGGCACGCCCATCAAGGCCGGTCCGAACGTCGGACGGGCCAAGGACGACACCCTTTTCGCCCAGGTCACGGGCGTCGTCCGGTTTTCCGACAAGGGCCGGAAAGGAAAGGTCGTTTCCGTTCTGCCGGCTTGAGGAAGACATCAACGCCTCGAGTTCCCCCTCCCTGACAAAGCGTACCCAGACGCCTTCCCGCGAAAGGGGGAGGTCTCTTGTTCGTTGATCAGGTCCGGGTCACGGTTAAAGCCGGCAAGGGCGGCAACGGCTGCGTCAGTTTCCGGCGGGAGTACAGGGTGCCGAAAGGCGGCCCGGACGGGGGCCGGGGCGGCGACGGGGGAAGCGTCTATTTCGTCTCGGACGCAAGCGTGAGCTCCCTGTCCTGGTTCCGCTTTCACCCCGACCTCAAGGCCAAGAACGGCGCTCACGGCGAGGGAAGCAACCGCCAGGGAAAGCGGGGGGCCGACCTCCGCCTCCGGGTCCCCGTCGGGACGGTCGTCAAGGAAAAGGACTCGGACGAGGCCCTCTTCGATTTCATCCGTCCCGGCCAGATCTTCGAGGCGGCCCGGCGCGGGCGGGGCGGCCGGGGGAACGCCTCTTTCGCCACCTCCACCCGTCAGGCCCCCCGGGAGGCGCGGCCGGGAACGCCGGGAGAGGTTAAAGAGCTGTCCTTGGAGCTCAAGCTGATCGCGGACGTCGGACTGGTCGGCTTTCCCAACGCCGGCAAATCGACCCTGATCTCCAAGATATCCGCGGCCCGGCCGCTCATCGCCGACTACCCGTTCACGACCCTGACCCCGAACCTCGGGGTGGTCGACATCGGGGAGTACAGGAGCTTCGTCGTGGCCGACATCCCCGGGCTCGTCGCGGGGGCCCATCTCGGCCAGGGCCTGGGAGTCCGCTTCCTGCGCCATATCGAGCGGACGAAAATGCTCGTCCATCTGGTCGACGTCTCCCCTTATACCGGGCGCGACCCCGTCGAGGATTACCATGTCATCATGAAGGAGCTCCGGGCCTTCAACCCGGAGGTCGCCGCCCGCCCCCAGGTCCTGGCGGCCAACAAGGTGGACCTGCTGGGGAAGGACAAGTCACGGCTGACGTCGATCAAGAAGCTGGCGGCCGGAAAGAAGATCCCCTTTTTCGCCGTCTCGGCGATCAAAGAGGAGGGACTCCGCCCGCTCGTCGAAGCCTTGGCCCGCGGCCTGGCCCGGCTGGGAGAGGGGAGCGGCGAAGGCGGCCCCGAATGAAGGACAGGATCGGGCTTTTCGGCGGGACGTTCGATCCGATCCACAACGGGCACATCCGGGCGGCGGAGGAGGTCCAGCGCGCCTTCGGGCTCGGTCGGGTGCTGTTCGTCCCCTCGCATCTGCCTCCCCACAAGCAGGGCGGACCGGGGGCTTCCCCGGCCGATCGTCTGCGGATGGTCGAGCTCGCGTGCGAGGGACACCCCGGGTTCGTCGCCTCCCCGATCGAAGTGGAGGCCGGAGGGCGGTCCTATTCCTTCCTGACCCTGGCCCGGATCAGGGAGCTGTACTCTGAGGCCGAGGTCTTCTTCATCCTCGGGGTCGACGCCTTCCTGGAGATCGGCACCTGGCGCGAGCGCGAGCGTGTTCTCGCCGAGTGCCGGTTCATCGTCACCGGCAGGCCCGGCTTCGAGCTCGAAGCCGCGACAAGCGTCCTGGGGGGAAGGCTGCGGACGGACATCCTGCGGATCGCGGACCGCGGCCCCGTCGACGAGGACCTGCTCGCGCGGGCCAGGGTCTTCCTCCTGCCCATCGGCGCCCTGGACGTGTCTTCGACGGACGTCCGGGAGCGCCTCCGGAAAGGCCTGAGCCTGGCCGGGCTCGTCCCTTCGTCCGTCGAAGCTTATATCCGGGAACATCAACTCTATCTCGATCGGCGGGGACCATGACACAAGAAAAGAAGAAGCGCCTCACGAAACGGAGCCTGCCCGCGGAGGTCAAGCTGGCCGTCGAAGCGGGGCTGGCCAAGAAGGCCGAGGACGTCTGCCTCCTCGACCTGCGCGAGCTGTCCGCCTTCACCGACTTTTTCCTGATCATGAACGGGAGCTCATCGCGGCAGAACGCGGCCGTCGCGGAAGGCATCGAAGTCCGGCTCAAGGCGGCCGGCGTCCGTCCTCTCGGGGTCGAAGGGCGGGAGTCGGCGGACTGGGTCCTGGTCGATTACGGCTGGTTCGTCGTCCACGTCTTCTCCCGCGGCGCCAGGGATCACTACGACCTCGAGAAGCTCTGGGGAGACGCGCCCCGCCTCGATTTCTAGCCGCCCGCGGCCCCGCGGAACGGGGAGAAAGATGTTGACAAGTCGGTTTCGAATCGGTATTGTTCTATGGCGTTTTCGGCGATGCGCCTGAAATTCCTCTGGCCGGGCAGAACGAAAAGCCCGGAGCTGCGCGCCTTGCAGGACCTGTTCGTCGCCAGGATCGAGGCCCTGGCGGCGTGCCGCGTCGTCGAGACGCGCGAGGCCCGGGGGGTCGACGAGAGGCTGGCGGGGAAGATCAAGGAGATCGAAGCCCAGGGCCTCGAGAGGCACCTCGAAGGGGCCTACGTGATCTGCCTCGGGGATCAGGGAAAAGAAATGACGTCACAAGAGTTCGCGCGCTTCCTGCGCGGCCGGGAACGGGAAACGGGCCGGCCGCCGGCCTTCGTCGTCGGCGGCTTCCTGGGCCTGGCCGAGCGCATCGTGGACAAGGCCGATCTGGTCCTGTCGCTGTCGCGCCTGACCTTTTCCCACGAGCTGTGCCGGGTCGTCCTGCTCGAGCAGGTCTACAGAGCCTTGACCATCAACCGCGGCCGCCAATATGCCAAGTGAGGGAGAATGCCCGTGTCCAAGAAAATGAACAAAAAAGAGCGAGAAGAATTCGTGAAAAAGCTGGCCGATAAAAAGGAGGCCATCATCCAGAAGCTCAGCGGGTTCATCAACGAGAGCAAGGAGATGGAGTCCAACGTCGCACAGGACCTCGTCGACAAGGCCGAGACCTCCTACACCAAGGAGTTCCTCCTGAGCCTCTCGGACGCCGAGCGGAGCCAGCTCCTGCTGATCGACGAGGCCATGAAGCGTCTCCGGCACGACGGGTTCGGGGTCTGCCAGATGTGCGGCAAGGACATCGGCCGGAAACGGATCGAGGCCATCCCCTGGACGCCTCTCTGCATCGAATGCCAGGAAAAGACGGAGGAAGAGCAGAAGTCCCAGGTGTCATGACCCTCGGGACGCGGGCGGCCGCCGCGGCCAAGCTCGTCGAGCTCCTCCTGTTCCCTTCATACTGCCGCCTGTGCGGCGATCTGCTCGACGAATCCGGGGAAAGGATCGTCTGCCGGGCATGCCTGGGCCGCCTGGCCCCCCGGCGGGGGCCGGTCTGCCCCTGCTGCGGAAGATTCCTCGAGGGCTCCGCGGAGGGCCACTATTGCCGGCGCTGCCTGGAGCGGCCTCCGGCCTTCACGCTCCATCGTTCTTGCGGAGCGTACGACGGGGCCCTAAAGGATATCATCCGGCTCCTGAAGTATCGCCGGTTCGCCGTTCTCGGCCGGCCCTTGGCGGCCTTCGCGGAGACGTGCCTGGCCCCGGAGGAGGGGCTTTGGCAGGAGGCGGCGGCACTCGTTCCCGTCCCTCTCCACCGGTCGCGCGAAAGGGAGCGCGGCTTCAATCAGTCCCGGGCGATCGCCGCAGGCCTGGGCCGGAGCCGCGGGCTTCCCCTGCTCGACCGCTGTCTCGTGAAGGTCAGGAACGCCCCGCCGCAAGCCTCCCTGGAGGCCGGCGATCGGGAAAAGAACGTCCGCGACGCCTACGCCGTGAAGGGCCCGCGAAGGATCTCCGGCCAGACCATCATCCTCGTCGACGACGTTTTCACGACCGGCGCGACCCTCCGCGAGTGCAGCCGGGTCCTGGTCGAGGCCGGGGCCCGTGAGGTCAGGGCCCTGACCATCGCCCAGGCCTAGGGTTCTTCTCCCCATTACGGGAATTTCCGCCATGAGGCGGCGATGGATGTCGTCCCGACGACCCCCGTAGCGGGGGGGGACCCGCCGCAGGCGGGGGGACCGCCGGGACTGGTCCCCGGGGGGGCCGGGGGGCTAGGGATGATATCCATCGCAAAGCCGAAAGGCGGACAGTCCCTTGAATTACTTCTTGGTCTTGTCGATCGTGACCGGCTTGAGGATCTTGACCTTACGCGGCTTCAGCTCGGCCTTCTTCGGCATGCGGACCCTCAGGACGCCGTTCTCGTGCTCGGCCTCGATCTTGTCCTGGTCGATGTAGGGGGGCAGGGCGAACGACCGGAAGAAGGAGCCGTAGGAGCGCTCGATCCGGTGGTAATTCTCTTCCTTGGCTTCCTTTTCGAACTTCCGCTCGCCCTTGATGATCAGGTTGTTGTCCTCGACCTTGATCTCGACGTCCTTCTCCTCGACCCCGGGGATCTCGGCGCAGAGGACGACCTCATTCTCGTTCTCGTAGATGTCCACCGACGGGGCCCAAGCCCTGGTCATGAGGTCTTTCTCCTCCTTGGAGCCCGACATGTCCTCGAAAAGCCTGTTCATCCGGTCCCTGAGGGTCACGAAGTCCCCGAAGGGATCCCATCTGATAATAGCCATCTAATAACCTCCCGTATATATCTTAGTGAGATATCAATATAATATCTTAGTAAGCAATTGTCAAGTATTTTGCAAAAAAAATTATTCGCCTTCGACAAGCACTGTGGCCTCGCCCTTGAGGGCTCTTTCCTCGAGCTTCCCCAGAAGCTCTCCGGCTCTTCCCCTGATGAATTCCTCATGGACCTTGGTCAGCTCCCTGGCGATCACCATCCGCCTGTCCCCCAGTTCCTCGAGGACGGCCGCCAGGAATTCCGCGATCCTCCGGGTCGGGAGGTAGAAGACCAGCGTGGCTTTCACGTCCCTGAGGCCCCGCAGGAGCTTTCGGACCCCTGGCTTCTTAGGCGGAGGGAAGCCCAGGAACATGAAACGGTGTGTCGGGAGGCCGGAGGCCGAAAGGGCGCAGGCCGCCGCCGAGGGACCGGGGACAGGAACGACGGGGACGCCCTCTTTGAGGGCCTCGCGGATGAGGGGGAAGCCCGGGTCCGCGAGCCCCGGGGTCCCGGCGTCCGAGACGAGGGCCACGTCGATGCCCGCCTTGAGAAGGCCGATGATCTCGGGGAGCCTCCGCCCCTCGTGGGGATGGAAGTAGCTGATGAGCCGCTTCCTGAGGCCGTGCCTGTTCATGAGCTTGAGGGTCTGGCGGGTGTCCTCGCAGGCGACGGCCCCCGCCTCTCCGAGGATGCGCAGGGCCCGGAGGGTGATGTCCTCGAGGTTGCCGATGGGGGTGGCGACGACGAACAGGGTGCCGGTCCTGCGGCCGGCGGCCGGACCGTCGGTCACGGTCTACTTCCCCCAGTCATATGGGTAGAGGTGATCGTGTCCCACGGAACGCGCGGAGAGCTTGGCGATCGGGGGCATCCGGCGCTTGAATTCCGAATCCCTGATGAGCCGCATCACGCGGTCCACGCGCCTGGGCGCGTGACCGGCGGCGATCATCTCCTTCCGGCTCCTCTTCAGGTCGACGAGCCCGAAGAGGATCGCGTCGAGCTCGGCGTAGGGCAGGCCGATCTCTCCTTCGTCGGTCTGCCCGGCCCAGAGGCCCGCCGTCGGGGGCTTCCCGCGGATGGCCGCCGGGATGCCGAGGTGGGCGGCCAGCTCGCGGACCTGGGTCTTATAGAGATCGCCCATGGGATTGATGGCGCAGGCCATGTCGCCGTGGATCGTTCCGTAGCCGATGAGCAGCTCGGTCTTGTTGCTCGTCCCGAGGACGAAGGCCTTTTCGCGGGCCGAACGGTCGTAGAGGATGGACATCCGCTCCCGGGCCATCTTGTTGCCCCGCAGGACGCGGCTCGAGGTCGGATATCCGGAAAAATAGGCGTTCACCTGGGGGGCGATGTCGATCGTCTCGGACCGGATACGGAGGGCCCGGGCCAGCTTTTCGGCGTCGCGGACGTCTTCCGGGAAGCTCCGCCCGTAGGGCATGATCAGCGCCAGCACGTTCTTCGGGCCGAGGGCCCGGGCCGCCAGGGAAGCGCAGACGGCCGAGTCGAGGCCTCCGGAAAGGCCCAGGAGGCCCTTCGCGCAGCCGCACTTGGTCAGCTCCTCCCGGATGAAGCGGACCAGGAGCTTCTCCACAAAGGAGGGATTAATCTTCGGGGGCACGGACGATCCTTTCGAGCGACCTGAGGATGACTTCCGGTTTTTCGTCGCGCTTGAAGACCCACTTCCTGCGGGCCTCGCGCACGGCCGAGAGATCGACGCGCTGCACCAGGAGCTCGGGGTCCAGGTAAGCCGCCCGGGCCAGGAGGCGGCCGCCGGGTCCGTAGATGAAGGAGCCCCCGGCGAACGTCACGCCGTCCTCGATCCCGACCCGGTTGACGTAGATGACGAAGGCCGTCGAAAAATAGGACATGGCCTCGCCCATGAGCTCCCACATCCGGCTGGTCTCGAAGGCCTGTCCGCCGGCGACACCGCGTCCCGGGGCCGCCGAGACGCAGATGATCATGTCGGCGCCGCCGCTATACAGAGCGTAGTTCGCGCCGTAATGGAGGAAATCCCGGCAGATCAGCAGGCCGGCCCGCCCGAAAGGGGCGGCGAAAGTCCTGAAGTCCCGGCCGGCCGCGTAGAAGCGGGCCTCGTCGAACATCCCGTTGGTCGGCAGAAAGACCTTGCGGTGGATGTGGACGATGCGGGCGTCGTGGATGAAAGCGGCCGAGTTGTAAAAGATCCCCTTCTCCGAAGCGCGCTCCTCCATGAACCCGACGACGGCCGAGATCCCCCGGCAGCGGGACATGATCTTGCGGAACAGGGGGTCGGAGCGGGGGTCGAGGGCCACCTCCTCGGCCAGGTCCCGCAGCGTGTAACCCGTCAGGCTGAGCTCGGGGAAGACGACCAGATCGGCCTTGGCCCGCCGCGCTTCGGCAAGAGCGTCCAGGTGCCACGCGGCGTTGGCCTGGACGTCCCCGAGGCGCGCCGACGACTGGGCGAGGGCGATGTTCATGGACCCAAACGTAGCATAAACAGGGGCCCGTTTTCAAACGAGGCCCGGTCCGAGGTTGAAAAATGCCGCCCGATGGATTATCATTCCGAGAGTTCGACGGGATCTTGACGACATGAACCATATCGCGGCCCATCTTCACGACATCCACTTCAACAAGAGGTCGGGGCGGCTGATCTTCAAGCGGGAGGACGTCGTCAAGTACTTTTTCTTCAAGGACGGGGCGCTCCTCCAGGTCAAGACCAACCGGCCCGAGGAGAGGCTGGGCGAGGTCCTTTTCAATCTCGAGCGGCTGCCCAAGGACACTCACGCCCGCATCGAGGACTACATCGAGCCCAACCAGAACATCGGCGAGGCCCTCCGCAATCGCGGGGTCATCTCCGAGTCCGACCTCGAGGACGCCCTGACCCAGCAGCTCCGGGAGGCGGCGCTCAACACGTTCCCTTACTTCGACGGCCAGCTGGCCTTCCAGGAGCGCGCGGATTTCGCCGGGGCGGGCGGGGCATCCAAGGTCGACATCCCGCTGCTCATCGAGTACGGGATCCGCCGGATGCAGCCCGACGCGGCCATGAGGTCTTGGCTGGCCGGGAAGGTCCCGTCCCTGAAGAGGACGACCTATGCCTACCTCCTGACCGCTGACGAAAAGGCCCTCCTGGACAAGTTCGACGGCCTGGCGCCGGCCGAGGCCGTCGCTCGCAAAGCGCCGCCGCCCCAGGATCTCTTCTGGAAAAGCCTCTTTCTCTTCTACTGTCTGGACATCGTCGACCTGAAGGGCGAGGGGAAGGCCACGGCTTCCGCGCCGGGCGATATCACCGCCGGGAACGGCCCCTCCGGGCCGGAGATGGCGGCCTCGATCGACGAAGTCCTCACGCTCTACAATAATCGGGCGGCGAAGAATTTCTACCAGATCCTCAACGTTCCCCGGACGGCCTCGGAAGAGACCGTCAAGAAGGCCTATTTCCAGATGGCCCGCCGCTTCCATCCCGACCGCTTCGGCCAGGACGTGGCCAGGGAATACAAGAAGCAGATCGACGACGTCTTCGACGCCATCACCAACGCCTACCGGACCCTGAGCCACAAGGCCCTGCGGACCGCCTACGACGCCAAGTCCGCGCCGCCGCCCCAGGAAGATGCCCAGTCCGCGGCCCGCATGGCCGAGATCAAATTCCGCCAGGGCAAGACCCTTTACGGCCAGGAGCGATACAACGAGGCCGTTTCCTACCTGAGGGAGGCCATCCGGGACAAGAAGGACAAGGGCGATTACTACCTGCTCCTGGCCATGGCCGAAGCGAAAGTGCCGGGGTACGTCAAAAAGGCCGAGGAGGATTTCCTGAAGGCCATCAGCATGGAGCCCTGGAACCCGGAGGCCTATGTGGGGCTCGGGATGCTCTATCGGGACGAAGGGCTCAAGGCCAAGGCCCTCAAGATGTTCGAGAAGGCCGTCCAGACCGACCCCGAGCACGTCGCGGCCCGCGAGGCTTTCGATGAGCTGAGCGGAGGGGGCAAGAAGAAAGGCCTCAAGGGGCTCTTCTCCCTGGACGTGTTCGGTTCCGGGAAGAAAAAGAAGTAGTCAGCGCTTCCGGCCGACGAGTTCCAGGAACTCCCCCTCGTCGATGATCCTGACCCCCAGCTCGCGGGCTTTTTTCAGCTTGGAACCGGGCGCCTGGCCGATGACGATGCCGGTCGTTCTCCGGGTCACGGACGACCCGACCTCGGCCCCCAATCCTTCGAGAAGCTCCCG
>VGJC01000008.1 GCA_016867635.1 Candidatus Aminicenantota bacterium
GAGGTCGCTCGGGGGTTGAACGGGAACGACAGCGAGCCGGGCCTTTGGGGCGGGCCGGATCTGGCTCTCGCCGGGCGGGTCCTCGAGTTCGGCCGGCCGGCCCTCGTCCCCGACCTGGCCGAGGCCCCCGAGTTCGCCGACCTGGACCCTGGCGGCGCCGGGTGGCCCGCGGGCATCCTATCTTATCCTTGGATGTCGGAGGGCCGTCCGGCGGGGATCGCGTACCTGGCAAGAAACGGGGCCCGGCCCGCGTACAACAGAAAAGACCTCGAGTTCCTGGCCATCTCCATCGCTCCGGTTCTCTATCTCCTGAAGAGCAACGGGAACGGGAGCGACGGGGCGGGCCGCCAGACCGCGGGCGCTCTCCCTGGCGAGAATTCTTTCCTGGGCGTGACCCCGGCCGTCCACAAGATCCGGTTCATGATCGACAAGGTCCGGGACACGGACGCGCCCGTATTCCTCTGGGGGGAGAGCGGCACGGGCAAGGAGCTGGTGGCCAGAACGGTCCACGAGACCGGCCGGCGCAAGGGCGGGCCGTTCGTCGCCGTCAATTGCGGGGCCATCCCCGAGGCCCTGCTCGAGAGCGAGCTTTTCGGCCACGCCCGGGGCTCGTTCACGGGCGCGATCCGGGACAAGGTGGGCCTGATCGAAGAAGCCTCAAGCGGGACTTTCTTTCTGGACGAGATCGGCGACATGCCCCTCGCGCTGCAGTCGAAGATCCTGCGCGTCCTTGAAGAAAAGAAGATCCGCCGCGTCGGGGAGACCCGGACGAGGCCCGTCGACGTCCGGTTCGTCAGTGCCACGAACAAGGACCTCGAGCGGGAGGTGGCCCGGGGCCGCTTCCGGGAAGATCTCTCCTACCGGCTGAGGATCATCACCATCGAGCTGCCGCCCCTGCGGGACAGGAAAGACGATGTCCTGCTGCTGCTCGACCACTTCCTCGACGAGCACGCCCGGACGACGGGGCGGTCCCGGCCGTTCTTCTCTCCCGTGGCCCTCGAGATCCTGGTCCGCTACCCGTGGCCGGGCAACGTCCGCGAGCTTCAGAACGAGGTCCAGCGGGCCCTGATCATGGCCGGGGACAGCCCGTTGATCCGCGAGGACTTCCTGTCGCCCAAGGTCAACCCGGCCGGCGAGATCTACACCCCGGCCACCCACCGTTTCTCCACGGCCAAGGCGGATTTCGAGAGGCGGTTCCTGCGCGAGGCCCTGGTCCGCTGCGGCTACCACCGGACGCGGACGGCCTCGGAGATCGGCCTGACCCGCCAAGGCCTGTTCAAGCTCCTGAAGAAGCACCGCATCTGCCCCACTAGCGAGGGACGGTGACGCAGCGGCATTTGTAGCGGCCGGCGGGATTGTGCTACATTCGGCCCATGACGGACGACAAGGACAAACCCGGCGTCTTCAAGGTGGCCTGCCCCTGCTGCGGCGCCGCCCTGTGGGTGGACGGCGAGGGCCGGGCCGTGCTTCGCTCCGAGAAGGCCCCGAAGAAGAAGGGCTCGCTCGACGAGATGCTGGTCAAGGAGAAGGAGAGGCAGGACGGCTTCGGCCGCAAGTTCGAGGCCACCTTCGAGCTCCAGAAGGAGCGCCACGCCAAGGCCGACGAGCTCTTCAAGAAAGCCCTGGAGAAGGCTGAACAGGGCGAAGAGGAAGGCGGCTGAGCGGGGACACGTTCCGACGGTACATATCCCCCATTCGATCGGCCTCGCCAGCAGCGGTGAGGGATGGAGACGCAACGGCCCTTGGTGATACCCCGAGGCCCCACCGTAGCCCGCCGTTGCGGGGTCGGCGTCCATTCATAGCCCCCGTAGCGGAGGGGGACCCGCCGGCCGCCGGCGGGGGAACCGTCGGGACTGGTTCCCGGGGGCCCGGGGGAGATGAATGGATGCCGTCCCCGCGAAAAAGGCGGGCGTCTAGCTTCCGGCTTGGGTTTCGTCCTCGCGGATCTTGGGGGCCATGGTGAACCCGGTCAGGCCGAAGACGGCCAGCACGACGACCGAGAGATAGTTCATGAAGGCCCACGGCAGGTACTCGAAGGTCGACACCCCGATGGTCCCCGTGATGTAGACCCCGGCCATGCTCCAGGGCACGAGCGGCACGATGATGCCGCCGCTCTCCTCGATGATCCGCGACAGGTTCTTGGCGGCCAGGCCCTTTTTCTTATACGCGGGCCCGAGCAGGTCGGCCGGCAGGATCATCGACAGATACGAGCTGCCCGTGATCAGGGCCGAGAGAATGGCCGCGCCGATGGTCGTCAGGACCAGGCTCCAGACCTTTTGGGTGAAGCGCATGACCCGGTCGAGGATGACGGCCAGGCAGCCCGTCTTCTGCATGATGCCCCCGAAGCTGAAGGCGGTGAAGGCGATGAGCTGGGTCTCCATCATGCTCATCATCCCGCCTTTGGACAGGAGCCGGTCGACGACCTCGACGCCCGTGCGGGCCGGCAGGCCCGAGTTCATGGCCGCGGCCACGAGGGGAATGGAGGCCTTCTGGAAGACGACCGCCAGGACGCCGGCCGCGAGCGAGGACAGGATCATGGCCGGGATGGTCGGCTTCTTGGCCGCCGCGAAATAGAAGATGACGGCCATGGGGAGCAGGAGCCAGAAGCTGAAGGTGTAGTTGGCTCGGAGCGTGGAGAGGATGAGGTCGAGGGTCTCGGACTCGACGGCCCGGGCCCCGTAGCTCAGGCCGACGAAGAAGTAGACCGCCAGGCCCGTCAGCCAGGCCGGCACCGCCGACCACATCATGTGCTTGATGTGGTCGAAGAGGTTGGAGCCCGAGATGACCGTGGCCAGGTTGGGGATATCGGACAGCGGTGACATCTTGTCCCCGAAATAGGCCCCGGCGACGATGGCCCCGGCCGCGGGAGCCAAGGGGATGCCCAGGCCCATGGCGATGCCCATGAAGGCCACGCCGACCGTGCCGATCGTCCCCCAGGAGGTGCCCGAGGCGACGGCGACGACCGAGCAGACGACACAGGCCGTCGGCAGGAAGAACTGGGGCGAGATGAGCTTGAGGCCGTAGTAGATGACCATGGGGATGGTGCCGCTGGCCATCCAGGACCCGACCAGGATGCCGACCGAGAGCATGATGAGGATGGCCGGCATGGCCTTGTGGATGCTGTCGACGATGCCCCGCTCCATGTCCTTCCACTTGAACCCGAGGATGAGGCCCAGGGTCCCGGTGATGAAGGCCGCGCTGACGAGCAGCACCTGGGCCTTGATCTGGTAGACCCCGTAGCCCACCCCGAGCAGGAGGGCCATGGCGATGAGGGGGGTGAGGGCCACGCCGAATTTCGGGGGGGTGCCCGAGGCGGGGGCGGCCGGGGGCTCCGGAGCGGCGGGTGCTGTCTGCGGTCGGGGCGTTCTTTCGTCCATGGGGCCTCTATTCGCTGAACGTCCCGCGCGCGAGGAGACGGCCGCCGGACATCATCCGCCTTCCGCGGGCGAAGACGTCACGGAGGGCGAGGTCCTTGTCGACGAGGATGAGGTCGGCGTCCGCGCCGGGCACGATCCGGCCTTTCCCGGCGAGCTTGTAGAAACCGGCGGCGTTGGTCGAGAACAGCCGGACGGCCTTGTCGAGCGGCAGGACGTTCTTGAGGACCAGGTCCCGGAACTTCCGGATGAAGTCCTTTTCCGTGGCCACCGTCAGGCGGACAAGCTTTCCCGACGCGTCGAACACCGGCAGGCTGCCGTTGCTGTCCGAGCTGGCCATCAGCCGCTCGAGAGGCAGGCCCCGTTCGAGGAACGCCCGGACGCAATCCTCGAGGCTGACATCCGGGTCGTCCGGAGCCGGGTCCGGCCCGACGGTCACGTCGATGGCCCCTCCGGACGCCACCCACCGGAGGGAGTCCTCGAAGAGCTCGCGGTTGCGGTTGGCGTGGGTCGGGATAACCTGGGTGGCCGGGATCTCGGTCTCGCCGATGAGACGGAAGAGGAGCTCCAGCTTCCGCTTCCCGTCGCCGAGATGGAGATGGAGGGCGCCGGCCTTGCCGCCGAGCATCCCGCCGACGCGGCATTCGGCCGCGAGGCGGGCGACCTCGTCGAAGGTCGGCTGGGAGGAGCGGTGGTCGGAGACGGCGATCTCGCCCGCCCCGACGACCTTGTCGATGATGATCAGGTCGGAGCGGACGCCGCCGGTCAGCGTCCTGACCGGGATCTCGTAGGAACCGGAAAAGATGAAGGTCGAGAGGCCCTCGATCTCGAGGGCCCGGGCCTTGGCCAGGAGGGAGGTCATATGCCGGGTGACGCCGTCCGTACCGAGACACCCGATGACCGTCGTGACGCCGCTCGAGACGATGTCCTCGACGCGGATCTCGGGGGCCCGGGTGGCCGGGCCGCCCTCGCCTCCGCCTCCCAGGATGTGGACGTGGGGGTCGACAAGGCCCGGGAGGACGCGCTTTCCGGTCGCGTCCAGGACCTCGACCTCGAGGCCGTCGAGGCGTATGCGGCCGGGCTCGGCCACGGCCTCGATCGATCCGCCGGCGACCAGGATGTCTTTGCGGCCCACGGGCTCCGGGGCGAAGACCTCCCCGTTGAGGATCAGTGTCGCCATGGCGCGCCTCCTTGGGACGGGTCGGAGCGGGCCTAAATTAGCACGCTTGCCCGGGCTTGACAAGCCGTCGCCCCCGCGGGCCTCGCCCTCTTTGATATTCGTCGTGGGATTCAGTAGAATACCCCCACGCCATGCCGACCTACGAGGACGAATACAAGCGTATCGAAAAATTCGTCAACCTCGTGTGCCGGACCCTGCTGTTCCCCAAGAGAGTCGACCTCCGCGGCGTCGAGAACTTCGTCCTGGAAGGTCCGAACATCATCGTCGGCAACCACATCGGGAGCCACAAGGACGTGGCCATCCTGCTGCGGTACGTGCCGCGGATGATCTTCTTCACCGCCAACAAGATGATCTTCAACCGGCGGGAGGCCAGCGAGCTCGTCCTGCGGCATCTCCACCGCCACATGGGCAAGTTCGGCGGGTTCGTTCATCTCCTGTTCAACCCGCTCTATTCCTACATGGTCGATTTCGTCTCCGGCCACGCGGCCAAGATCGGCACGATCCCCGTGGACATCTACGGCAGCAAGCGGGAGTCGATCTTCAAATGCCAGGATCATCTGCGCGAGGGCCGGGCCGTCATCGCCCTGCAGGGCCGGGGCCGGGTCCATCCGCGGGACCCCAATCCCTACGTGAAGAGCTTCCGGCGGGGCGTTTCGATCATGGCCTACAACCTTTATAAGGAAGAGGGCCTGTCGGTGCCTGTGACGCCGCTGTCCTTGTTCGGGACCCACATCATGTGGGGTGTGCCGGGGCGGATCAAGGTCAACGTCGGACAGCCGCTCCGGATCAGGGATTTCTGGGGCGGCGGCGAAGTGGAGACCGTGGAGAGGTTCAGGGCCGCGCTCGAAGGACGGGTCTCGGGGCTTCTCTATGAGAGCCTGTCCTGGTGAGCCGGCGCCGCGGAGGGCCGCGGACGTGAGAGAAAAGGAGGGCGCGACATGACACTCGAAGGGCTGCGCATCGGGAAGGGTGAAACAGACCTCTTCATGCTGCCGAAAATGGCCAACCGCCACGGCCTCGTGGCCGGGGCCACGGGCACGGGCAAGACCGTGTCCCTCCAGGTCATGGCCGAGAACTTCAGCCGCATCGGCGTGCCGGTCTTCGTGGCCGACGTCAAGGGCGACCTGGCGGGCATCAGCCAGCCGGGGACGGACTCTCCGAAGCTCCAGGAGAGGATCGTTAAGCTCGGCCTCGAGGACCACCCCTTCGAGGGCTCGCCGGTGACCTTCTGGGATATCTACGGGGAACAGGGCCATCCGGTGCGGACGACCGTCTCCGACCTGGGGCCGCTTCTCCTCGCGCGGCTCCTCAGCCTCAACGACGTCCAGTCGGGGGTCCTGACGATCATCTTCAGGCTGGCCGACGACAGCGGGCTCCTGCTCCTCGATTTCAAGGACCTGCGGGCCATGACCCAGTTCGTCGGGGACCGGGCCGGAGAATTCGAGACCGAGTACGGACGGGTGTCCCCGGCCAGCGTCGGGGCCATCCAGAGGGGCCTGCTCATGCTCGAGGAGCAGGGCGCGGACAGGTTCTTCGGCGAGCCGGCCCTCAACCTCGACGACATGATGCAGACCGACGGCCGGGGCCGGGGGGTGATCAACATCTTGGCCGCCGACAAGCTCATGCATACGCCGCGGGCCTATTCGACCTTCCTCCTGTGGCTGCTGGCCGAGCTTTTCGAGCGGCTGCCGGAGGTCGGGGACGTGGAAAAGCCCCGTTTGGTCTTCTTCTTCGACGAGGCCCATCTCCTGTTCACGGACGCCCCCCGGGCCCTGCTCGAGAAGATCGAGCAGGTCGTCCGTCTCATCCGGTCCAAGGGCGTCGGCGTCTACTTCGTGACCCAGAACCCGCTCGACGTCCCGGACGTCGTCCTGGGCCAGCTCGGCAACCGCGTCCAGCACGCCCTGCGGGCGTTCACGCCCCGGGACCAGAAGGCCGTCCGGGCCGCGGCGGAGACTTTCCGCCAGAACCCGAAGGTCGACGTCGAAACGGCCATCACCGAGCTGGGCGTCGGCGAAGCGCTGATCTCCTTCCTCGACGCGAAAGGCCATCCGGGGGTCGTGGAGCGGGCCTTCGTCCTTCCGCCGCGGAGCCGGATCGGGCTGATCACCGCTCCGGAGAGGCAGGCGATCGTACAAAGCTCCCTCGTCTGGGGGCATTATGAGAGGGCCGTCGACCGTCATTCGGCCTACGAGATGCTGAAAGCCCGGGCCGAGCGGGAGGCCGCGGAGCAGGCCGCGCGGGCCGCCCAGCCTCCCCCTCAGGCGCCCCACGGATATCCTTACCCGCCGCCTCCCGCCCGGGGCGGGGCTCGGGGGCCTCGGAGCCATCCCGGATATCCGCCGCCCGCGCCGAAGAGAACCACCGCGCGGCGCCGCGACACCCTGGCCGAGGCCATGGCCAAGAGCGCGGCCCGCTCGGTCGGCAGCCAGCTCGGCCGCCAGATCCTGCGCGGCGTCATGGGCTCAATCTTCGGCGGCCGCCGCTAACCTGATCTATTCATAAGAATGCCGATGTGTCACTTAACTCATGCGATATCCGTAAGATCTCCAGCTTGCCGGCTTTTCATGGGATTCCCGGAAGCTGCTCCCGGAAAGACCGGCATTCTTACCCTCCGGGCGAGCCGATCCGGCCGCATCTGCTGTGTTGCGAAGGGTTCGCAGTACTAGGAGTACAGCTTCACCCTCCGCGCCTTGCATCTGCAGCCGCCTCGACTCGTGAATAGATCAGGCTGAAGAAGGAGTTTGACCCCTTCTTGTTTTTTGGTATAATCCGCGGCGTTACCACTTCGATCCCGGAGGTTGGACTATGTTCAAAGAACATCCCAAAGGCCTGATCGTCGCCTTCTTCTCCAATATGGGCGAGCGGTTCGGCTTCTACACGATGATGGCCATCCTCGTGCTCTTCCTCCAGGCCAGATACGGCCTGTCCGCCGAGAGCGCGAGCGGATACTACAGCTCGTTCTATTTCGCCATCTACGCCCTGGCCCTGTTCGGGGGGCTGATCGCCGACGCCACCAGCAAGTACAAGCTGGTCATCGGGACGGGCATCGTCGTCATGCTGGCCGGGTACGTGATCATGGCCCTGCCGGGGATGCCCCTGGCCCTGACGCTCGTCGGCCTGTTCACGATCGCCTTCGGAAACGGGCTGTTCAAGGGCAACCTCCAGGCGGTCGTCGGGCAGATGTACGACAACCCCCAGTACGCCAAGGTCCGGGACACCGCCTACATGATCTTCTACATGGGCATCAACGTCGGGGCCTTCTTCGCCCCCTACGCGGCCACGTCCATGCGGAACTGGTTCCTGCGGTCGCAGGGCTTCGAACACGACGGCAGCCTGCCGGCCATCTGCCACGCCTTCCTCGGCGGTCGCCTGACGGACTCGTCGGCCATCGGCCATTTCGAGGGCCTGGCCGGGAGGGTCTCGGGCCAGGTCGTCTCGGGCGCGGAGCAGCTGACCGCTTTCGCCAATCATTATCTCGAGGCTTTCTCCAAGGGCTACAATTACGCTTTCGGCGTCGCCGGGGCGGCCATGATCGTCTCCCTCCTGGTCTTCGTGATCTTCAACAAGTACCTCCCCAACAAGACCAAGAAGAAGGCCGAGGGCGGGCTGCAGCCCGCGGCGGCCAAGGCCATGAAGGGCGCCAGCGGCATCATCATCGCCGGCCTCGTCACCGTGGCCACGGCCTTCCTGTTCAAGGCCCTGATGAACGACTTCGAAGTGGGGCTGGCCGTCGGCCTGTTCATCGGCTTCGTGGCCATGATCGTCCGGGCCTCCACCAAGGAGGAGAAGCCGCGGGTCATGGCCCTCGTCATGGTCTTCGTCGTGGTCGTCTTCTTCTGGATGTCGTTCCACCAGAACGGCCTGACCCAGACCTTCTTCGCCCGGGACTACACGGTCAAGGAGGTCGACCCGCTCACGAACATCTTCTTCAACCTGAAGTCCATCCTGCCCTTCATCGCCGCCGTGGCCGGGCTGATCATGTTCTTCACCCGCAAGAAGCCCGGCGAGAAGGCCCTCAGCTTGGCGGCCTTCCTGGGCTTCGGGGGTCTGACCTATTACATCGCCAAGGGCTACGTGACGCTCAATCCCATCGCCCCGGAGATCTTCCAGTCCTTCAATCCCTTGTTCATCGTCGTCCTGACCTTCCCGGTCATGGGCGTCTTCGCCTGGCTGAGAAAGAGGAACCAGGAGCCGTCCACGCCGCGCAAGATCGGCATCGGCATGATCATCGCTTCGGTCGGGTTCATCATCATGCTCGTCGGCTCCCTGAAGCTCGTCTCCCCGGGGGCTGTCGCGGCCCAGGGCCTGACCGAGTGGGGGAGGGTCTCCCCCTATTGGCTGATCAGCAGCTACCTGACCTTGACCATCGCCGAGCTTTTCCTGAGCCCGATGGGGCTGTCGTTCGTCTCCAAGGTCTCGCCGGAGAGGTTCCAGGGCCTGATGCAGGGCGGCTGGCTGTTGGCCACGGCCACCGGCAACAAGCTCCTCTTCGTCGGCGGTTATCTCTGGGACCGGGTCGATCTCTCGATCGTCTGGGGCATCTTCGTCGCCTGCTGCCTGCTGTCGGCCGCGTTCATCTTCTCGATCATGAAGAAGCTGGAACGGGTGACTTCCTGAAGGGAGCGCCCGGAGCGCGTGGCCGGGCCGCGGGGCCGCCCCGTCAGAGGATGGCTTTCTTCCTCTCGAGGTAGTACAGGTAGTTCTCGTAGGTGACGTCCGGCGGGACGCGGTGGTCGACGCACGGCAGGTAGCCGCCGCGCTCGACCAGGGGACGGAGTTTTTCGAGCTCCCGGTCGATGGCCTCTTTCCCGGCGATGAGGGCCATCTTGTCGACCCCGCCGAGCAGGAGCACGTCGTCCCCGTATTCCTCCCGCAGCCGCCAGGGGTCCGTGTGGAGGGCCTCGATGGGGAACATGACGTTGATGCCGCCCCGCAGCCACCCCGGCACGAGATCGTAGATCCGGCCGTCGCAGTCGAGGACATTGACGGCAACGCCCTTCTCCCGGAGCGCGTCCGTGATCCGCTTGTAGCGCGGGACCATGAGCTCCTCGAAGAGCCTCGGCGACACGAGCGGCCCGTGGTTGTAGCACATGTCCTCCCACCACCAGGCCACGTCGACCCCGCCCGCCGGGATGTGCCGGTCGATGAGCTCGAGGTCCATCCGGGTCAGGTGCTCCATCATCTCCTCGACCCAGCCGCGTTCGGTCATCAAGGCGATGGACAAGTTCTCGAGGCCCATCCAGTCGCGGAGCCACCCGTAGAGCGACCCGCAGTGGAAGAGGATGGGCATTCCCCCGGCGTGGGCCGCGGCGACCGCCCCGGCGACGTCGCCGACCCGGCCCGGCCGCCGCGGGTCGAGGCGCTCGTCCCTCAGCCGCTCCCAGTCGGCCCGCGTCTCGACGGCGAATTTGAGGTACCGGGGCATGGACGAGTCGTGATCGAGCATCTCGGCGAGGGCCCCGTCCTTGGTCCGGACGACGCGCCTCCCGTCCCGCTGCTCGACCGTCCTCTCCTCGAACCGCGGGAACAGCCCCTTGGCGACGGGCACCTCCGGGATGATGGACAGGCCTTCGAGCCCGAGGTGTCGCTCGACGTCCTCGTTCGTTCGGCACTCGGCGGGAAGGCCCTGCTCGTGCCAGACGGCGATCGTCTTGTCCCAGTAGCCGAACTCCATATCGGGGACCCGGCCGGGCTTCTCCCGGCGGAAGACCTTGTTGAAGCGCTCCCGTGTGGTCATCGGCCGCCATGATACCACGCCCCGCCGTGCGTTGAAATGCGGGCGGGCCTGTAATAGAATGAAATGACCATGACCCCCGGCATGAACGGACCCGATCCCGCCGCCAAGGCCCCGGAGACCCTCCTCCTGCCGCGCAGGCTCCGGGCCCCGGAAGTGCCCGGGCTCTTCCGGGAGGTCCAGCGCCGGGCGGAGGAGGGCCCTCTGACGCTCGATTTCCGGGAGGTCGAAGAGTTCGACAGCTCGGCGCTGGCCCTTGTCAACCTGGTCCGGCGCCTGTTCCCGGGCGTCGAGGCGGTCAACATGAAGGGGGCCCTGGCCCGGGCCGGGGAGAGCTTCATCGAGAGACCGCGGCCCGCCGAGCCCGGCCCGGCCGGCCGCGGGTGGGGCCTCGGCCGTTTTTTCGGGGGGGTCACCGACGCTTTCCTGCTCCGGGTCAAGGCCGTCGGCCGGTTCCTGGCCATGTTCGGCGACGAGATCTATCATCTGGGCGTCTATCTCCGGGAGCGCAAGGGCGTCTACCCCGGGGAGACGTGGAACCAGCTGTACTTCATGGGCTACCGGTCGTTCCCCATCGTCTGCCTCCTGATCTTCCTGGTCGGGGTGACCATCTCCATCACCTCGGTCGAGCAGCTCAGCCTCTTCGGGGCCGACGTCTACATCGCCGACCTCGTCGGCCTGGCCATGCTCAAGGAGCTCGTGCCGCTGATGACCGGCATCATCCTCGCCGGCAAGGTCGGGGCGGCCATCACCGCCGAGCTCTCCAGCATGGTCGTCCTCGAGGAGGTCGACGCCCTGAGGACCATGGGCGTGGT
Organism: Candidatus Aminicenantota bacterium; assembly: GCA_016867635.1. GTDB lineage: Bacteria > Acidobacteriota > Aminicenantia > Aminicenantales > Saccharicenantaceae > RBG-16-66-30. The sequence continues at coordinate 11,107 of VGJC01000008.1, forward strand.
CCCCGAGAAATACCTCATGGTCCCCCGCCTGCTGGCCATCACCATGGCCGTGCCGCTGCTGGTGGCCATGGCCGACATCGTCGGCATCTTCGGAGGCGTTCTCGTCGCCCGTCTGACCTTCGGGATGGCCCCCTCGGCCTTCCTCGACCAGATGATGAACAGCGTTGGCTGGTCGGACTTCGCCTGGGGCCTGATCAAGACCGTCGTCTTCGGCTGGGCCGTCGTCGTCGGCAGCGGCTACAAGGGATTGACCGTCGGGCGCAGCGCCGAGGAGGTCGGGCGGGCGACCACGGAATCAGTGGTCCTGTCGATCACCCTGATCGTCCTGATCGACTGTGTGTTCGCCTTCATCCTGTATTGAGACCATGGATATCATCGAAACGCGGGAGCTGGCCGTCGGATACGGGGACGTCCGGGTCCTCGACGAGCTGGACCTGGCCATCCCCGCGGGCCGGATCTCCGTCGTCCTGGGCGTCAGCGGCTCCGGCAAGTCGACCCTGCTCAAGACCCTGGCCGGGCTCATGCCGCCGCTCGGCGGGGAGGTCCGCTTCGCGGGAGCCCCGGTCGATTACTACTCCGAGGCCTCCCTGCGGACCCTGTACGGGAAGGTCGGCGTCCTCTATCAGGGGGGGGCCCTGCTCAACAGCCTGACGCTGGCCGAGAACGTCGCCCTGCCCGTCCGCATGCAGTTTCCCGAGATGCCCCTGGGGGTCGTCGAGGACATGGTCCACTCGGCCCTGGCCCAGGTCGGCCTGGCCTCGAGCGCCGGCAAGCACCCCGCCGAGCTGTCCGGGGGCATGAAGAAGCGGGGGGCCCTGGCCCGGGCCCTGATCCTCGACCCGGAGGTCGTCTTCTGTGACGAGCCGTCGTCCGGCCTCGACCCCATCACCTCGGCGAGCCTCGACGACCTCCTTCTGAGCGTCAAAGAGACCTTCGGGATGACGCTCGTCGTCGTCACCCACGAGCTGCGCTCGATCGAGAGGGTCGCCGACCGGGTCTTCGTCCTCAACGACGGGAGGCTGCACTTCTGCGGGGAATCCGCGGACCTCGTCGCCTCGGAGGACGGGTTCATCAAGACATTCTTTCTCAGGAAGGACGGCCATGATGACACATGAACAGAAGGTCCGGCTGGGAGTGTTCCTGGTCCTGGCGACGATCGTCTTCCTCGCCGCCGCCGGGTTCTTCATCGTTCCCATGCTCCGCGAGGCGGGCGACCTCTACACCATCGATTTCTATGACACGTCGGTCCACGGTTTGGTGATCGGGTCCCCGGCCAAGTACCGGGGCGTCGAGATCGGCAAGGTCGTCCGCGTCGAGGTCAGCCCCGAGAACTTCGACTCTGTCCGGGTGACGATCAAGGTCCAGAAGGGCATGCCCATCAAGACCGACATGACGGCCGTGCTGGCCTACGTCGGGCTCACCGGGCAGAAGTACGTCGAGATCAGCGGGGGGACCCCGGAGGCCGAGAGTCTCCGGCCCCACGCCGAGATCCCCATGGGCCGGGGCCTCGGCGAGAAGGCCGAGGACATCGTCACCAATCTCGAGGTGGCGGCCAAGCGCATCAACGAGCTCCTGGCCCCCGAGAACCTCGAGAATATCCGGAATATGCTGGCGAACGCCGAGAAGGGCTCCGCGTCCCTGGCTTCGGTCCTTGAGGCGCGGCGGGAGTCCCTCAGCAACGCCCTGGCGTCCTTCGAGAGAACGTCGGTCGAGATGGCCCGGGTGGCCGAAACGCTGGGGCCGGTCTCGGAGGACCTCGGGCACCTCGTCCGGAACTTCGACTCCGGGACCCAGGCCGCTCTCGGCAACATCTCCCAGCGTTTTTCGAGCGAGGAGCTGGGGGCGGTCATCCAGGACGTCGGGTCGTTCCTCGACACGGCCTCGGTCAGCCTGAAGAAGGTCGAGAGCGTCCTGCTCGGGCAACAGGCCGAGCTCAACCGGACCTTCTCGGCCCTGAGCATCGCCGTGGAGAACCTGGCCCTCTTCTCCCGGGAGATCTCCGAGGACCCCTCGGCCCTTCTCCGGACGCGAAAGGACAAGAAAAAATGAGGAAAACCTCCCTGGTGACCCTGACCCTCCTTCTCCTGGCCGGCTGCATGACGGCCCCGTCGAAGAGGTATTTCCAGATCGCCATGGCCCCCGGCCCGGAGGAGCTCATGCATCCCTGGATCGGCAAGGTCCTTTATGTGGAGCCGGTCCGGATCGACCCTCTCTACGACGATTTCCGCATCCTCTACAGGGTCTCCCCCTTCGAGCTGAAGTACTATTCCTACGATTTCTGGGCCAAGAAGCCGGACGCCCTCGTCCGCGAGGCCGTGGGACAGTACCTCGACAAGAGGCAGGGCTTCAACCGCATCGTCCTCGACGTCCTGCAGGCCGACCCGGAGATCGTCCTGCGCGCATCCATCCGGTTGATCGAGGAGGTCGACGCCGCGCAGGCCTGGTTCGGCCGGCTGGCCATGGACCTGGAGTTCCTCGAGTTCAAGTCGGGCCGCGGGCTGGCCCGGCACGCGTTCGACCGGCGGCTGCCCATGACGGAAAAGAAGGTCCGCTACCTGCCGGCCGTGATCTCGGCCATCCTCAAGGATGAGCTCGACAAGGCCGTGGCCGCTCTGGCCGAGTCCTTGAAAGGGAAGGGCGGCTCTCCTTCGCCGTAAGAACCGCTCCGCGCTCTAGCCGCGGCCGTTGTGCTCGTCCAGGGCGGCGAACATAGCCGCGATGTTCGCCGTCGGGACGTCGGCCTGGACGTTATGGATGGCGTTGAAGACGAACCCGCTGTCCCGTCCGAGGATCTCGCACCGCCGCAGGACCTCTCCCCGGACGTCCTCGGGCGTCCCGAAGGCCAGCGTCCTTTGGGTATCGACGCCTCCCCCCCAGAAGACGAGGTCCCGGCCGAAGTCCGCTTTGAGGCCCGCGGGGTCCATGCCGGCGGCCGACGTCTGTACGGGATTGAGGATGTCGAAACCGGACTCGATGAACGACGGGATGAGCGGCCGGACGGCCCCGCAGGAGTGCTTGAAGGTCTTCCAGGGCGTATGGCGGTGGATCCAGTCGTTGATGCGCCGGTAATAGGGCATGTAGAGCTCGCGGAAGGCGGCGGCCGAACAGAACGTCGACGTTTGGGTGCCGAAGTCCGTGCCGCAGAGGAAGACGGCCTGGACCCGGTCGCCGACCCGGGCGTGGATCTTTTCGAGGTTGCGCAAGGCGATCTCGGTCTGGCCCTCGAAAACGGCGTGGATGTAGGGCCTGCGGGTCAAGGTCGAAACGTACCACTCCTCGATGTCGCGGATGCCCTTCGGACGCTCGAGGCCCGGCCCGGGTACGAGGGCGATGTCGCCGAGCCCGGTCCCGCCGAAGCCGGCGATGACCCCCCGGCCGGTCGCCGCGGCCCGGCGGCTCTCGCGGTCGAAATGATCGAGGGCGGCCTCGGTGACGGGGCCGAACTCCTCGAGGTTGTCGGCCGGGTCGAGCCTCGCTTCGTCGAGGGGCTCCTGGCGGATGATGGCATCGAAGAAGTGGCCGCGGCGCGGCATCCGGCCCGAGGGGGGCGCGGCGAGATTGCCTCGGGGGTGGATGAGGGTGTCGCCGTTCCCGTCCCGGGTCGTCCGGAAATGCCGCGAGACCAGGACCTCGGTCCCGTCGTCCATCCGCCAGGGCGTCCAGTCCTCGTTCGGGAAGCCGAACAGGGTCTCGGGGCCGTAGACGCCCTCGACATCGATGCCCAGGGCCTCCTGGAGGTCCTCGTCGATCCATCCGAGCATCTGGAACGGCTCGTGGACCTTGACCGGGCGACGCTCGAGGCCGTAGTGCTCGCGGAGTCGGATGACACACTTGACGTGCATGCCGGTGACCCCCGTGCCGTTGAAGTCCACGGGGACGCGGTCGGGCTGGCGATGGTCGAGCGCGGCGGCCAGACGTTCGCGGCCGGTCATCGGCATGGCGGGCTCACTCGGCCTTGGGGCGCCGGATGAAGGTCCCGGCCCGGAACTCGCGGAAGGCCGTCCGCAGCTCCTCCTGGGTGTTCATGACGATGGGGCCCTGCCAGGCCACGGGCTCGCGGAGAGGACGGCCGGCGAAGAGCAGAAACCGGACGGTCGCGTCACTGGCCGGGACCTCGACGCGGTCGCCGTCATCGAACAGGATGACGGAATAGTTCCCCAGGGTGGGCGCGCGCTCGAGGTCGAAGTAGCTGGCCGGCTCGAAGTCGTAGGACGGGGCCCGCTCGCCGCGGGAAAAGCATCCCTGGCCCTCGATGACGCAGGCGACGACCGTGTGGCCCGGCTTGGTCGGGTGCGAGAACGAGGCTCCGGCCGGCACCGACACGTCGAGGTACTCGGGGTCGATGACGATGTCCTTGACCGGTCCGCGGGCCTTGCCGACTTGTCCGGCGATGATCCGGACGGTCGTCCCGCCGGGCAGGGCGACCTCGGGGATGTCCGCGCTCCTGACGTCACGGTAGCGCGGGTCCATCATCTTTTGCGAGGCCGGCAGGTTGGCCCACAGCTGGAAGCCGCCCATGCGCCCGTCCTTGTCGCCCTTGGGCATCTCCTGGTGGATGATGCCGCTGCCGGCCGTCATCCACTGGACGTCGCCGGGTCCGATGACGCCTTTGTTGCCCATGCTGTCCCCGTGCTCGGCCGTGCCGCGCAGCATGTAGGTGATGGTCTCGATGCCCCGGTGAGGGTGCCAGGGGAAGCCGGGCAGGAACTTGGCCGGGTCGTCCTGGCGGAAATCGTCGAACAGCAGGAAGGGGTCGAACATCGGGACTTCGCGGAACCCGAAGCCGCGGCGCAGGTGGACGCCGGCCCCCTCGAGGGTCGGCTGGCTTTTCAGGACTTTGAGGACCTTTCTCGTCTTGGCCATGGGTGCCTCCTCGGGGCGGTCGGTGCCCCCATTTTACCACGGGAGGCGTTCGTGGCGCGTTGGGGATCCACGAGACGGAAGGCTAGGGATGCGTCCCAGAGAAAGGTCGATTATCGGAGGAGGCCGTGAAGACGCGTCACCGCGGTGGATACTGCGGGGGATGGCACGGCTAGGGCGGATCGGATGTCGGGCCCGATCCCGGGGGCGGCGTATCCTCCCGCCGCCTGCTGACCGCCCGCATGAGGAGGAAGACGGGGAAGCCCGCGGCGAAGAACAGGCCCCCGAGCAGGGCCTCGCGCGTCTGGGTCAGGAGGACATTGGCGGCGATGGTCAGCATGAAGACCACGAAGAGGATGGGCAGGACGGGGTAGAGGGGTACGCGGTAGCCGGTGTAGGTCTCGCCCGAGCGGCGGGCCTTGCGCCGGAGGAGGAAGATCGACGACGAGACCAGGGCCAGGGTGATGGTGTCGAGGAACATGACGTAGTTGACGATGTTCTCGAATGTTCCCAGCAGGAAGATCGAGGCCAGGATGAGACCGCCGAGGAACAGCAGGCCGAACTCCTGGGTCTGGGTCCGCGGGTTGACGGCCATGAACGGCCGGGGCAGGGTCCGGTCCTCGGCCATGGAGTAATAGACGCGCGGGATCTGCATCAGGGTCACGTTGAGGAAGCCCATGGCCGACAAAAAAATGGCCAGGGAGACGACCAGCCAGCCGATCTCGCCGAAGGTCACGCGGGCGGTCTCGGCGGCCACCAGCTTGGCGGCGGCCACGCCGGGAACGCCGAGGGCCTTGACGTAGGCCACGTTGATGGTCAGGTAGCAAGCCAGGACGATGAGGATGCCGAAGAAGATGGCCCGGGGGACGTTGCGCCGGGCGTCGCGGACGTCGGCCCCGAAATTGATGGTGTTCTGGTAGCCGCCGTAGGCGTAAAAGACGTAGATGAAAGACACGCCCAGGGCGAAAAGCCAGGGGCGGTCGAGCGGCAGGGACGGGGGGCCCGCGGGGGCCTTGCGCGATAGGAAGGCGGCCGCTGCCAACACGCCGATCATGACGACCTTGAGCAGGCTGAGGACGTTCTGGGCCCAGGCGCCGGTCTTGATGCCCAGATAGTTGATGACCAGCAGGACGAGGATGAGGCCGACGGCCGTCATCTGCACGGTCTCGCGGCCAGCGGTCTGCCCGTGGAACAGGATGGGGGTCAGGTACTCGGCGCCGATCAGGGCCACGGCCGCCGCGCCGGCCCCGTTGAGGACGACGACGCTCGTCCAGTTGAGCATGAAGGCCAGGCCCGAACCGTAGTTCTCGGCGACGACCTTGTAGTAGCCGCCGGGCTTGGCGAACCGGCCGCCGATCTCGGCGAAGATCAGGGCCCCGACGAGGCTGATGAGGCCGCCCAAGGCCCAGGCGGCGAAAAAGAGCGCGGGCGTGCGGGCCGACTGGGCGACCAGGGCCGGTGTGCGGAAGATGCCGATGCCGATGATCAGGCTGACGACGATCATCGTCGCGTCGAAGGTCGTCAGCTTGGCCTTGATGCTCATGTGACCGGTCCTTGCGCTCCTGCGGACCATTCTATCCAGACCCGGGTGGTTTTCAAGGGGAAATTGTGGAGCGCAGCGCGGATGCCCGTGCGCCCGCCGACTGAGCCGGAGCCGCGCGTCGGGACTCGGCAGACCTCGCTCCGTCAGTCGTTCGTGGGGCGGGGCATCATGCGGGAAGGGCGTTGACCGCTCGTTCGATGCGCTCGAGGGCCATGAGGAGAAGGGCCCGGCGGCAGCCGAAGTTGACGCGGACAAAGCCTTCGGTCTGCGGGCCGAAGAGCGCCCCGTCGCTGAAGCGGACACGGGCCTCGCGCAGGAAGAAATCGTTGACCGTCGCGGGTTCGAGGCCGAGAGCCCGGGCGTCGATAAGGGCGAGATACGTTCCTTCGGGGCGGACGAGCCGGAGGCGCGGGACGCGCTCCTCGAGGAAGCGGGCCAGGAGATCGGCGTTGGCCTCAAGATAGGGAAGGAGCGAGTCGAGCCAGTCCGCGCCGTGGGCGTAGGCCGCCTCGAAGCCGACGAGTCCGAAGACCTGGCCGATCTCGAATCCGGAGCGCTCCCGTTCGTCCTCGAAGGCCTTGAGGAGCGCGGGGTTCGAGGCGACGGCGACGGCCGTCGACAGGCCGGGGATGTTGAAGGTCTTGCTCGGCGCGACGCAGGTCAGGGTCCGCGAGTCGATCTCCGGCGACAGGGCGGCGAAGACCTGGTGCCGGTGGCCGCGGAACACGAGGTCGTGGTGGATCTCGTCGGAGACGACCAGGAGGTCATGCTCGACGGCCAGGCGGCCGACCGCTTCGAGCTCGTCGCGCGTCCAGACCCGGCCGACGGGGTTGTGGGGGCTGCAGAGGATGAGCAGCCGCGCGCCGTCGCCGGCCTTGCTCCGGAGGTCGTCGAGGTCCATGAGATAGCGCCGGCCGTCGAAGCGCAGGGGGTTGCGGACGACCCGGCGGCCGTTGCGCTCGACGACGTAATCGAAGGGATGATAGACGGGAGTCTGGATGAGGACCCCGTCGCCCGGCTTGGTGAAGGCCCGGACGCAGAAGTTGAGGGCCGCGACGATCCCCGGGGTCAGGGCCATCCAGTCCTCGCGGACGCTCCAGCCGTGACGGCGCTCGAGCCAGCCCTTGGCGACTTGCCGGAAAGACGGGGGCACGGAAGGGTAGCCGAAGACGCCGTGGTCGGCCCGCCGGCGGAGGGCCTCGACGACCGCGGGCGGGGCCTCGAAGTCCATGTCGGCGACCCACATCGGGATGACGTCCTCGTCGCCCGGGCGCCTCGCGGCGCCCCACTTCATGGACTCCGTGGCCCCGCGGTCGACAACCTTGTCAAAAATGGGGGACATGATACCTATTTCCCTATTTTTCATTGTCTCCAGCGTTACGTCAGCGGCCGGCCTGCTTCTTAGTTCCCTTCTCGGCCGGCCGGGACTTGATCCTCCCTGCCCGGAAAATGGGAAATAGGTATCATGTCCCCCAATTAGAGGAGGAATTTGCCGGCCCGGGCGATCGTCCGGCCCTTGGCCGTGATGGTCACCTTGTCGACCAGGGCGTCGAAGTGGAACTTGCTCTTGTTCTTGCCGATCCCGTAGGAGTCGCCGATGGCGAAGTGGACCGTGCCGAAGGCCTTCTCGGCCTCGAGCATGTTGGGCGAGATGCGGGCGCCCTTGTTCGTGCCGATGCCGAACTCGCCGATGATCCGGGCCGTCTCGTCATCGCCGACGGTCTTGATGACCTCGGCGATGCCCGCGCCCTTGTAGTCGACGAGCTTTCCCTTCTTGAAGGTCATGACTCCCCGGCCGAGCTTGTCGTCGATCAGGCTGATCACGATCCGGCCGTTGAAGGTCTCCTCGACCGGCGCCGTGTAGCATTCGCCGGCCGGCAGGTTGCCGTGCCTGCCCTTCTTGCTGATGTCGCCGTTGTCGTTGTGCCAGGCCCGGCCCTTGACGCTGAACTCGACGCGCGTCCCTTCGGGGTTCTCGACGACGACATGGTCGGCGTCCTTCATGGCCCGGATGACCTTTTTCGTGAACCTGTCCATCTCGGAGAAGTCGATGTTGACCAGGCGCTCCATCATGTCCCGGGTCAGGCCGGGCATCATGCAGATGCGGCCGTGCTTGCCGCCCTCCGAGACCATGAAGCCGCGGAAGGGCTTCTCCGCGAACCGGCCCTCGAGCAGGTAGGCCGTGGCCGTGGCCTTGCGGATCATGTCCTTGAAGAGCGAGGTCGGCCCGGTGATCGGCCGGAGCGTCTCGGTCATCAGGTAGGTCGTCGTCTCGGCCCCGGCCTTTTTGGCGTGGAAGGCCAGGGCTTCGGCGATCTCCATCTTCGGCTTATCGGTCACCAGGAGGAACCTGTCCTTGGGCCCGAGCTTCAGGGCCTGGTTGACGGCCCGCTCGGCCGCCCGGTGCAGCTTGTCGGTCTTCATGTCCGGTCTCCTTTCTTTGGCGTCATGCCCAACGCGGCCAAAGGGCTACTTGGCCCGCTTGGCGTCGAAATAGACGAAGCCCACGAGAAGGACGAAGGCGGCGAGGCTGAAGATCTCGCCGTAGCTCGAGAACCACGGCCACGGCGCCCCGTCCACCCACTGGCCGTTCTCGAGGACCATCGGGATGCCGAGGCTGACGGCGTGGTCGATCTTGAGCAGCTTCATGACCGCCAGGACGATGCCCATCAGGGCCCCGCCGGCGATGAACCCGGAGGACACCAGCGTGCCGCGGTTGTGCCGCTTCTCGGCCAGCTCCTTGTCCTTGGTGGAGTTCTTGACCAGGTGGGAGATGAAGCCGCCGACGAGCAGCGGGGTCGTCAGCTGGAGGGGCAGGTACATCCCCAGGGCGAAGGCCAGGGGCGGGACCTTGGCCAGCTCGGCGACGATGGCCACCGAGGCCCCGATGCCGTACAGCATCCAGGTCACCGGCTCGCGCGACATCAGCGACTTGATGACCGCGGCCATGAGGTTGGCCTGGGGGGCGGCCAGGGTCCCGCTCTGGAAGGAGAAGGCCTTGTCGAGGATGTAGATGGCGATGCCGACCATCAGGGCCGAGACCAGCACGCCCAGGAACTTGAACCGCTCCTGGTTGCGGGGCGTGGCCCCCAGCCAATAGCCGATCTTCAGGTCGGTGATGAAGCTCCCGGACAGGGACAGCGCCGTGCAGACGACCGCTCCGATGAGCAGGGCCACGGCCATCCCCTGTTCTCCCGACAGCCCGGCGCCGATGAGGATGACGCTCGAGAAGATGATGGTGATCAGGGTCATCCCCGAGACCGGGTTCGTGCCGACGATGGCGATGGCGTAGGCGGCCACGGTCGTGAACAGGAACGACAGGACGACGCAGGCCAGCACGCCGATCAGGGCGAACTTGACGTTCGAGATCCACAGGAAATAGAGGAAGAGCCCCGTCGAGGTGGCCAGCAGGCCGAGGATGATGGTCGACATCTTGATGTCGCGGCCCGTCCTCGGGACCTCGGCCGCCCCGGCCTCCTTGCCCCTGAAGATCTCGCGGAAACCCACGGACAGGGACCGGACCATGACCGGCATGGACTTGATGATGCCCAGGACGCCGGCCATGAAGATGGCCCCGATGCCGATGTTCCGGACGTAGGAGGTGAAGATCTGGACCTCGCTCATGTCGGCGATGGGCACCGTCCCCGGGTACAGCGGCCCGACGACGTTCTTGCCCAGGAACCAGATGACCGGGATGAAGCCGAAGTGGGACAGCAGGCCTCCGGCCACGATGACGGCGTTGTAGCGCAGGCCGATGACATAGCCGAGCCCCAGGAAGGCCGACAGGGCGTCGACCTTGAGGACCATCTTGGACTTCACGGCCAGGCTGTCCATGAACGGCAGGAAGCGGAAGGTGATGAGCTCGTTCCAGGCCCGCACGCCGATGGCCAGGAACTCGTAAACGCCGCTGACGGCGATGCCCATGATCAGGGCCCAGGCCTGCTTGCCGCCGGACTCCCCGGTGATCAGGATCTCGGTCGTCGCCGTGGCCTCCGGGAAGGGCAGCTTGCCGTGCTGTTCCTGACAGAAGTACTTTCTGAGCGGGATGAGGAACAGGATGCCGAGGCAGCCGCCGAGGAAGGTCGACAGGAAGATCTTGACGATGTCGGTGGGCAGGCCCAGGATGTACAGGGCCGGGATGGTGAAGATGGCCCCGGCGACGATGGCCCCCGAGGCGGAGCCGATGGACTGCAGGATGACGTTCTCGAGGATCGTGCTCCGGCGCTTGAACATGTAGCCCAGCCCCACGGCCAGGATGGCGATGGGGATGGCCGCTTCGGGCACCGTCCCGACCTTGAGGCCGAGGTAGGCGATCGAGAAAGTGAAGAACAGGGCCATGAACAGCCCCCACAGGACGGACCGGACCGTGACTTCCGGGACGGCCCGGTCGGCGGGGACGAACGGCGTGTAGGTCTGCCCGGGCTCGAGCTCCTTGTAGGCCTCGGGCGGCAGGGAGGTCTTGGATGTCTCCATCATGCTCTCCTTTCAAACGTCCGCGGCCGCTCCGGGGGAGGGCCGGGGGGGCTTATTGGGATCGCGAGAACCGCGACAGGATGTCGTCGGTCATCCGGAGATAGGCCTGATAATTGATGCGCACCTTGCGCTCTTCGCGGGCCTGGGCCATGTAGGAGTGGAGGAACTTGTTCCTTTTCTGTTCGAGCAGGCTGTCCCGCTCCTCGCTCTTGGCGCCCTCGAAATCCTCCCGGGTCACTTCCTTCCTCTCGAGGACCCTGAAGACGGCGTATCCGCCCTCGACCTTCACCGGCTCGCTCGTCTGCATGACGGGCAGGCCGAAGACGAGGTCGTCGATCTCGGGCCGCTCTCCGACCAGGCTCAGGTACTGGTCCCGCTTGTGGGTGTCGACGGACTTGTGCTCGAGCTTGAGCTTGGCCGCCTCGCTCACCCAGTCGTCCTTGAGCCCGGCCCGGACGGCGTTCAGCCCGGCCTTGGCCCGCTCTTGCCTGAGGCTTTGGAGGATGTCGGCTTCGACCCGGTCCCGGGCCTCTTCGAACGTCGCCTCGCGCTCGGGCTCGACCGACCGTAGCTGGGCCAGGCCCGTGCCATCATAGGAGTAGATGGGGGCCGAGATGCCCTTGTCCTCGAGGCCGAACAGGGCTTCGCTCACCGCGCCCGCGGAGTCGACCTCGCCGAGGGGATCGCCCTTCTTCAGGAGGCCCGTGGAGCTTATCTTCAAGCCTTCTTTCTGAGCGGCCAGGTCGAGGCTCTTTTCCCGCCGGGCCGTCTTCTCGATCTTCTGGATGCGCTCGGCCACCAGGGCCCGGGCTTTCTGGTCCTCGAGCATGGACTTGATGGTCCCGCTCACCTCGGACAGGGCCTGGGTCTGGACCGGCTCCTTCTCCGTCACCTTGAGGATGGACGCCCCGTCGGCGGACTCGACGACCTCGGAAACGCCGTTCCGGTCGAGCCGGCCGACCGCTTCGACCTCCGCGGCCGGCAGCGATCTCCATTCGAAAAGACCCCAGTCCCCGCCTTCCGCGGCCTTGTCGTCCTTGGAGAATTCCCTGGCCAGGCCGGCGAAATCCTCTCCGGCCCCGGCCCGTTGCCGGATGTCGGCGGCCTGGGCCGATGCGGTTGCCTTGTTCTCGGCCGTGAAGGGGATCCAGACCCGGCTGACGCGGACCTGCTCGGGGCGCTCGAACTGGGCTCGGTTGTCCCTGTAGTAGGTCTCGATCTCGGGGTCCTTGACCTCGACCTCCTTCTTGAGATCGTCGGTCTTGAGGAACAGGTGATCCCCGGCCCTCTTCTCGGGGACCCGGTAGGCGGACGGGTCGGCTTCGAAACGGGCCCGGACGTCCGCCTCGGCGGGCTTGTCGGCGGCCTCGACCTTCGCCGTTTCCGAGACGAGGTACTCGATCTTCGCTGTTTCGTTCTGCTTCCGGTAGTTCTCCCAGATCTCCTCCTCGGTCACGGCGACGCCGGCGGTCAGGACGAGCACGGCCTTGCCGATGAGGACGTCCTGCCGCAGTCCTTTCTCGAACTCGGCCATGGGGATCCGGTTATGATCCAGGATCTGCTTGTACTCGTCGAAGCCGACGAACCGGCCGTCCCGCTGGAAGACGGGATAGGAGACGATCTTTTCCCGGACCTCGCGGTTCGTGGCCCGCAGCCCCATGCCCGCGGCGATCTGGAGGAGGAGCCGTTGCTGGATGAGCTGCTCCAGGGTCTGCTCGGGGATGTTGAGCTGACGGATGAGATTGGCGTCGAGGCTCCCGAACTGTTTCTCCATGGCCTCGAGCCTCTGGCGGAGGCCCTGGAAATAGTCGTCCCCGGAGATCCGGTGGCGGCCGACGTTGGCTATGGTGTTGTCGCCGGACCCGCCCTCGAACCCTCCTCCTCCCCAGATGACGAAGATGCTGACCACGAACGTGGCGATGACGATCCACAGGACGGGCTTGAGCGATTTGACGTTGTCTCTCATTGTCTTAAGCATGGGTTCACCTTTTCGCGCGCGAGTGTCGGGCCCGGACCTTGTCGAAGAGAGGCCGCAGCCCCTGGTAGGTCGTGTCGAGGTCCTCGATGAAGACCCGGGTCCCCCCGACGATGGGCATGAAGTGGGCGTCGCCCGTCCAGCGGGGGACGAGATGGAGATGGTAGTGCCCGGGCACCCCGGCCCCGGCCGGCCGCCCGAGGTTCATGCCGACGTTGAAGCCGCCGGGCGAGAACCGGTCCCGCACGATGCGGATCGCGACCTGGAGGAGCTCGGCGGCCTCGTCCCGCTCGTCGGCCCGGGCCTCGGCAAAGTCGGCCAGATGACGGTTCGGGGCGATCATCAGGTGGCCGGGGGAGTACGGGTAGCGGTTGAGCAGAACGAAGTTGCGCTTTCCCCTGTAGAGGACGGCCGACCGGCGGTCGTCGCGGTCCTTGCGGGCCGCGCAGAAGATGCAGTCTTTCATCTTGAGATGGTTCCGGACGTATTCCGCTCTCCAGGGAGTGGAGATGTAGCGCATTATCTGTTGATCAGTTCCTTCAGGAGCTTGCTGGGCTTGAAATAAAGGACCTTTTTCGGGGGCACCTTGACCGGCTCGCCGGTCCGGGGGTTGCGTCCCGCCCGGGACGTCCGCTTCCGGAAGCGGAAGCTCCCGAAGCCCCGGATCTCGATCTCCTCCCCCTGGAGGATGGCTTCGCGGATGGTCTCGAAGAACAGGTTGACCCCTTCCTCCGCTTCCTGTTTGGGGATGTTCATCTCCTGGGAGATCTTGTTGACCAGATCAGCCTTGATCATGGGAGTCCTCCTTCTTTTTGGACTTTCTTTTCGGGGCGCCGAAGTTTTTCAATTGATCTCTCATGATGTCGCCGAACGTCATCCGGTTGTCCTGGGAGTCCATGTAGCGCTGGAACTCCTGCTTCTGGATGTCGTACTGGGCCTGCTTGAAGCTCAGGGAGATCTTCTTGGCCTTGGCGTTCAAGCGGATGATCTTGGCGTTGCGCTCGTCGCCGACGGCGAAGGCGTCGGAGGGCTTTTCGATCTTCTTCTCGTCGAGCTCCGAGGTGAAGACGACGCCCTCGATGCCGGGGACGATCTCGACGAAGGCCCCGAAGTCCGTCAGGCGGACGATCTTGACCTTGACGATGTCGCCGTTCTTCTGGCGGCTGAAGAAGTCCTCCCAGATGTCGCCCTCGAGCTGCTTGATGCCCAGGGAGATCTTCTGCCGCTCGACGTCGATGTTGAGGACGATGGCCTCCACTTCCTGGCCGGCCTGGAGCTTTTCGGAGGGGTGCTTGACCTTCTCCCAGCTGAGGTCGGAGATGTGGACGAGCCCTTCCATGCCCTTCTCGACCTCGACGAAGGCCCCGAAGTCGGTGATGCTGGTCACGATGCCCTTGACCCGGGCGCCGGGCCCGAATTTCTGCTTGAAGACCTCGAGGGGATGGGGGGAGGCCTGCTTGAGACCGAGGGAGATCCTCTTGGTGGCGGGGTTGACGTCGAGGATCGTGACCACGACCTCCTGGCCGGGGGTCAGGACCTTCTTGGGGTGGACGAGCTTGCGCGACCAGGTCAGGTCCGAGATGTGGACGAGGCCCTCGACGCCCTTCTCGAGCTCGACGAAGGCCCCGAAATCGGTCAGGCTGGAGACCTTGCCGGAGATCTTCTGGCCGGCCTGATACTTATCGGCGATGCTGGCCCAGGGGTCGGCGGTCAGCTGCTTGAGCCCGAGAGAGATCTTCTCGTCCCTCTCGTTGAAGTCGAGGACGACGACCTCGACCTCCTGCCCGACGGCCAGGTGTTCCGAAGGGTGGGCGATCTTGCCCCAGGAGATGTCGGAGACGTGGAGAAGCCCCTCGATGCCGCCGAGATCGACGAAGGCCCCGAAGCTCGTCAGGGATTTGACGTGCCCGGCGACCTTCTGGCCCTTGGCGATGTGGCTGAAGACCTTGCGCTTCTTCTTCTCCCTCTCGCCCTGGAGGAGAAGCTTGCGGGACAGGACCGCGTTCTCGCTCTTGCGGTCGAACTTCATGACCACGAAGGCGAAGCTCTTCCCGATCAGGGAGCCCGGGTCCTTGACCGGCCGGATGTCGGCGTGGGACTCGGGGAGAAAGGCCGGCACGCCGGTGTCGACGCTGAACCCGCCCCGGGTCCTTCCGGTGATGACGCCGGTCACGGTGGTCTGATGGCTGAAGGCCTGCTCCAGGGTTTCCAGGGCCCGCACGCCGTCCGCCTTCTTCTTGGAGAGGACGAGGTATCCGTCCTTGGGGTCGGTTCTCTCGAGCATGGCCTCGATCTCGCTTCCCGGACGCAGGGAGGCCAGGACCGCGGGGTCGGAGAAGTCCTCGTTGGGGATGACGCCTTCGGTCTTGAACCCGATGTCGACGAGGACGTGGGTCGGCGTCCTCTTGATGACCCGGCCCTTGAGGACCTTGCCCTGGGTGATCTCCTTATTGCTGAACTGGTAGTTATCCAGCAGGTGCTCGTAGTCTTCCGACGACATCCCGTCGTCGGCGGCGGGCTGCTTGGTTGGATCGGTCATGACGTGTTACTCCCTCGTTCGAGATTGTTCTGTGTCCGGAAAGAGTCATTCATACTATCCGAGATAACTCCTGTTGTCAACTCTAAGTCGAGGCGGGGACTGGACTTAGGGATCAGGCGTCGGCCGGTTTCTCCTCCTGAAGGATCCTCGACATCTCCTCCTCGGAGGGCAGCTCGTCGAGGCTGTTGAGCCCGAGGTAGAGGAGGAACTGCTCGGACGTCCTGTAGACGAGAGGGTTGCCCGGCGCCTTCTTGCGGCCGACGATCTTGATGAGCTTCTTCTCGAGCAGCGTTTTCAGCGTGTAGGTCGAATCGACGCCCCGGATGGCCGAGATCTCCGACTGGGTCACGGGCTGGTGATAGGCGATCGCGGCCAGGGTCTCGAGCGAGGCCGACGTCAGCTTGTTCTTGCGCTCGATCTGCAGGAGCCGCCGGACGTCGCGGTCGAAGGCGGGCTTGGTGGCGAACAGGTATCCGCCCCCGCCGCGGACGATGTGGATGCCGCGGTCCCCGGCGGAATAGTCCCCGGCGAGCTCATCGACGGCCGCCCGGATGTCCTCCCCGGGGACGCCCTCGAGGAGGACCTGCATCCGCTCGAGCGACAGAGGGTCCTGGGAGACGAAGATGAGGGCTTCGATGGTTTCCTTGAGCCGGCTATTCATGGGCCACCTGCCTGGGGGGGTCTTTGCGGAGCCAGACCCGGATGGTCTGAAAGAGCTCGTCCTGGACGGCCACGGCCACCCGGGTCTTGACCAGCTCGAGGACGCAGAAGAAGGACACCAGGGCCTCCTCGAGCGATTCGTGGGCCGTGAAGTACTCGAGAAAGTCGATCATCCGCCGCTCCCGCAGGAGGCCGACGAGCTCCTTCATCTTGACCTCGATGGTGACGTCCCGCCCCCGGATGATCCGCGTCGAATCCGCGGCCCGGCGCTTCATCAGGACGAAGAAGGATTCGGCCAGCTCGAAGAGGGACAGCTCCACGACGTCGAGATCGCTCTCCCCGGGCAAGGGCGGAAGGAAGTGCCGCTTCCACTGGAGGAGCTGATCCTCCTCCTTCTCCCGGAGGAGCGAACAGGCGGCCTTGATCTTCTGATATTCGAGGAGCCGGTTGACGAGGACCCGCCGGGGGTCGTCCTGCTCCGCCAGGTCTGTCTCGCGGGGCAGGAGCATCTGGGACTTGATGTAGATCAGCAGAGCGGCGACGAACAGGAACTCCGCCTCCCGGTCCAGGTTGATCTGCTCCTTCTTGCCGAGATACTCGAGATAGTGGCGGGTGATCGCGGCGATGGGGATGTCGTGGATGTCGATCTTCTTCTTGCGGATGAGGAAGAGAAGGAGGTCGAGCGGGCCCTCGAAGATCTCCAGCCGGACCTGGTAGCCGTCCGACGGCCCGGCGGCCGGGACGGCGTCCATCGGCGGCTCGACGGGGTCCTGGGGGAGAGCGGGGCCTTCGGTCATTCTAGCGGAACAGCACCAGGACCAGTTTATAGACGGGCGAGAAGATGAGGGTCAGGAATCCGCTGTACATCAGGGCGATGAGAACGAGGAACCCGTAGGGCCGCAGCTGTTCGTATTTCGCGGCCGCCCTTTCGGACAGGAGCCCCGCCAGGATGCCGCTGCCGTCGAGAGGGGGGATGGGGATGAGGTTGAAGATCGCCAGGGAGAGATTGATCAGGGCCATGAAGAGCAGGACCAGGGTCAGCCCTTCCAGGGGTTTGACGAAAGCCGAGGAGGCCGGGATGCGGGCGCCGAAGAGCTTGATGAACTGAAAGACGAGAACCGCGGCCGCCGCCGTCAGGATGTTGGAGATCGGCCCGGCGAAAGAGATCCACAACCCGCCCTGTCGCGGGTCCCGGAGATTATAGGGGTTGTAGGGGACGGGCTTGGCCCAGCCGAACACCGGTCCGGCCCCCTTCGACAGGATGATGAGCGCGAGCGGGAAGAGGACGGTCCCGATGGGGTCGATGTGGACGAGGGGATTGAGCGAGGCGCGGCCCATGGAGGCCGCCGTGGGGTCGCCGAATTTCGAGGCGGTCCAGGCGTGGGCCGCCTCGTGGATGGTGATGGCGAAGAGCACCACGAAGACTTGGATAAGGATCAGCGGGATGTCCATGGGCTATTCGAATGTCTTTTATAGCACACAAACAGAAAGGAGTAAACAGCCGCGGCCGGGCGGTCAGAGGATCGGCAGGTAGCGCTGGACCTCGTAGTCGCTGACCTGCTTGTCGAACTCCCCCGAGACGCTCCGGCCGTACTCCTCGACCTCCCGGCGCTTGTTGGCGATGAGGGTGTGGAAGATGTGGTCCCCGAGGGCCTCACGGACGACCTCGCTTCTCTCCATGACGCGGACCGCCTCCTCGAGGTTGCGGGGCAGGACGCGGATATCGTACTTTTTCTGGCGGGTCCCGCTCATGTGGTAGATGTTCTCCTCGACCGGGTCGACGAGGTCGTACTTCTTGCGGATGCCCTCCGAGCCCACGGCCAGCATGACGGCCAGGGCCAGGTAGATGTTGCAGGCCGGGTCCGCCGCGCGCAGCTCGATGCGCGTCGCCCGCTCTTTGCCCGGCTGGTATTCGGGGACCCGGATGTAGGCGGACCGGTTCTTCTGGCCCCAGGCGATGTAGACCGGGGCTTCGTAGCCCTCGATCAGCCGCTTGTAGGAATTGACCCACGGGCTGAGGACGCCCGAGATCTCCCGGGCGTGGGTCATGACGCCGGCCATATAGCGGCGGGCGAGAAGGGACAGATGGTAGGGCCCGTTCTTCTCGAAGAACAGGTTGCGGCCACCCTTCCAAAGGGATTGGTGGACGTGCATCCCGCTGCCGTTCTGCCCGTTGATGGGCTTGGGCATGAACGTGGCGTAGAGACCGTGCATCCGGCAGACCTTCTTCACCATGTACCGGAAGAGCATGCCGATGTCGGCCATCTCGAGGGCGCTATCGTACCGCAGGTCGATCTCGTGCTGCCCGGGCGCGACCTCGTGATGGTCGTACTCCGTCGCGATCCCCATCCGGTGGAGGAGGAGTTGGACCTCCTTGCGGACCTCGCCGTGGCGGCCGCTGAAGAAGTATCCGCCCTGGTCGGCCGGGACGGGCTCGCGGCTGGAGGGGAAGATGAAGAACTCGAGCTCGGGGCCGCACTTGAAGTCGTCGAAGCCGAACTCCTTCCGGGCCCGAAGGAGGTTGCGCTTGAGCGCGGCCCGGCTGTCGCCCTCGTAGATCCCGCCGTCGGGCTTGAGGATGTCGCCGAACATGACCGCCTCCCGCCAGCGGATGCCCTCGTCGAAACCCCGGTACTCCCAAGGCAGGAGGCGGAACGACTTCGGGTCCGGCTTGATGACCAGGTCGCTCTCCTCGATCCGGACGAAGCCGGCCACCGAGGACCCGTCGAATCCCTTGCCGTCCTTGAACGCCGCGGCCAGCTCCGAGCCCGGGATGGTGAACTCCATGGGCCGGCCGAGGATGTCGGGGAAGACGAGCCTGATGAACGAAATGCCGTTGCCGTTGTCGCGGACGGCCGAGAGCACATCCTGCTCGTCCCTCATGCCGTAGGCTTTGGGGGATTTGTTGTTGGTCTTGGCCATGGTCGGGCCTCCTCGCGGTGAGTGAATATATTGGAAAAAGATAGAACAGGGTTTTTCATTTGTCAACTAATAAAAAAATATATATTGCAATTGTTATTATTTATTATAAAATATGAGACAATTGGAGGTTCGCCCCATGATCGAAGAGCTGGACAGAAAGATCATCCGGGTCCTGAACCGGAACGCCCGCAAGAGCTTCCGGGAGATCGCCAAGGAGCTGGGGACCTCGGTGACGGCCGTCATCAACACCGTCAAGAAGCTCGAGGCCTCCGGGGCGATCAAGGGATACGTGCCCATCGTGGACCGGGAGCATTTCGGCATCGGGCTGGTGGCCGTCGTCGCCGCCCGCATCTCCCGGGGCAAGCTCATCGAAGCCCAGAAGAAGATCTCCCGGGACCCCCACGTGTCCGTGGTCTATGACGTCACCGGAGAGTGGGACTCGTTCATCGTCGGCCATTTCACGGGCCGGGAGGACCTCAACGCCTTCATCAAGAAGCTCCTGGCCATCCCCGATGTCGACCGGACCGTGACCCACATCGTCCTCAACGTCGTCAAGGAAGAGCTCCGGGCCGCCGTCTGACCCCGTCTCCGTGCCGGCCGCCTTGACAGGCGACGCCGTTGTGCCATAATCAAGCTTCGAGACCGTCCTAGGAGGCGTCCATGGGCAAGATCACCCATTCCCCGATCGGGCATCACTACATCGTCGAGGCTTCCGGCTGTGACCCGAAGATCATCGGCAACGTCGAAAAGGTCCAGCAGATATTGGTCAAGGCGGCCGAGATCGCCGGGGCCAGCGTCTGGTCCATTTCCTGCAGCAAGTTCCCGCCCTCCGGGGTCAGCGGCGTCGTGGTCATCTCTGAATCCCACATCTCGACCCACACCTGGCCGGAGATGGGCTACGCGGCCCTGGATATCTACACGTGCGGCACCAACGTCAAGCCCGAAAAAGGGGTCATCTTCGCCATCGAGGCCTTCGGCGCCGAGACGTCCCACATCACGGAGATCACCCGTGGCATCGACGAGGGGGACGCCGTTTTCTACCACAGCTTCATCACCTGGGAAGAGCGCCTGAAGAAGGCCGGGCCGAAAAAGGAGAGGGATTAGAGCGGGAAGGAAAGGAGGTCCGGGATGATCGCCGAATTCAGCATCGTGCCCATCGGACAGGGGGAGGAGCTTTCCGGGCCGGTGGCCGAGGTCCTCGACATCGTCGACCGCAGCGGCCTTCCTTACCGGCTGACGGCCATGGGCACGATCGTCGAGGGCGAATGGGACGATGTTCTGGCCCTGATCAAGGAATGTCACCGGACGATGCGGCGGCACGCCGGCCGCGTCCTGACCCGCATCGCCATCGATGACCGGGACAAGGCCCGGGACCGCATCCGGGGCAAGGTCGAAGCCGTCGAGAAAGCCCTCGGGCGGGAACTGAGCAAGTGACCCGTCGTTCGTAAAGCAATTTTACGTTCCGTAAACGGACGGAGGTTCTCCCCCGGCCCTTCTGACCCGCGGCCCCCCGCGCCTTGAGAGTCAGCGCGTCATTCCCGTTGGCATAAAACCTGCACTTTCACCCGTGGAAGGCCGGACGTCACGGCCGTCCCATCTTTTCGCATTTGTTATATATAATGGAAGAGACGGTGAAAAAGACGCTCTTTCCGGGTCTCTTGCTTTCGGCCCTCCTCCTTGTCTTCGGCCCGCCCGCCGCCCGGGCCTCGACGGCACCGGACGAAACCCCCGAGGCCTTCATGGCCCGCGTCCAGGCTCGCCTGAAGGGCGGGGACCTGGCCGGGTACCTCGAAGCCTTCCTCCCCGAGATCCGCTCCGACGAGCGGACCCGCCTCGACACGTTCTTCGAGCGGTTCAAGATGGACTCCGTCTCCCTCCGCCTGGCCGGCAGGACGGCGGGGGAGACCGGGGAGCCGCGGCTCTACCTTCAGGCCTTCTACCAGAGCGCTCATACGGTCATGATGGAGTCCTGGATGTTGAAGCTCGACCGGAGCGAGGAGGGATGGGTCATCGCCCACAAGGAGGTCATCGGGAACCTGACCACGCTCTACAAGATCCGCATGCCTTCGGAACGTTTCGAGCGGGCCCGGCGGGTGGAGATCGCGCACAAGGACATCCGCTTGTCCTTCCGGGACGCGGCCGTCTTCTACGACAACCTCCCCGACTTCGAGACGGCCCTCATCGTCGTCGGCAAGGGCACGGTCCGTTTCTCGCCTTCCGACGCCGGCGAGAAGCACCAGATGGAGCTGCTTTACAAGAAGGACCATCTCGAGGACACCGTCGAGCATCTGTTCGTCCGCTGCTCTTCCTCCTTTTTCGCCGACAGCGTGAAGATCGAACGGGCGGAGGGGGGCCCGGCCGTTTCGCCGGCCGAACAGGCCCGGGCGGCCGCGGTCTTTGCCCGCGGCTACCCCCGTTCCTTCACCATCGAGAGCTCGATCGACGGGGCGCCGCTTTCGTTCCTGCCGCAGGGCGACGAGGCCGTTTTCGAATTCAAGGCCCGCAAGGCCGGCGAGCTGACCTACGTCTATCACCCCTACTCGGACGAAACGGTCAACCTCTACGACCGGGGCAAGGGGAGGGTCATCAGCCTGTACGATCCGGATGGCGTCGAGGACACCCGGGAAAAGAGATTTTTCGTCAGCTTCGAGGACAAGTTCGACGTCGAATCCTACGAGCTGGACCTCAGCTACACGCCGGCCCAGTTCTTTCTTTCGGCCAAGGCCCGGATCAAGGTGACCTCCAAGGTCGGCCCCCTCGAGGTCCTCAAGCTCCGCTTCAGCCCCGATCTCGAGATCCTCAAGATCCTGGACGGCGAGAAAAGGGAGCTGTTCTACACCCAGGACAAGCTGAGGAAGTACCTTTACACCTATATGCTCAAACCCCCCGTCAAGGGCGAATCCGCCTTCATCGAGGTCTTTTACCGGGGGCGGATGCCCCCGCCGATGCCCTCCTCGGACGTCATCGGCCAGGCCGGGTCAGGGAACAGGTACGTTTTCAGGCCCCGCTACGAGACCTATTTCTACTCCCACGCCGGAGACTGGTACCCGGGGCCGAACGAAGAGGACTATTTCACGGCCCGGCTCAAGATCGTCGTCCCCCCGGGGTTCAAGTGCGTCGCCAACGGGGAGATGGTCGGTGAAGGCCGGCGCAACGGAATGGCCGACGCCGTCGAGATCGAGAAGGCCGGCAGCGCCGTCTACACCTTCGAGACGCGGCAGCCCGTCAAGTACATGTCCTTCATCATCGGCAAGTTCGACCGGCAGAAGGACCTCCCCGGCCCCGTCCCGATCACGATGTCCGTCTCGTCGGAGATCATGGACGCCCAGCTCCAGCTCGCGGACAGGGCCCGGACCATCCTCGATTTCTACGAGAAGTCGTTCGGCCGCTACCCCTACGAAAAGCTGGGGATCGTCCTGCGCCTCTGGCCCACCTACGGGGGCCACAGCCCGGCCTCCTTCATCGTCCTCAACCAGGTCCCCTGGATGGGCGAAGCGGGCATCCCGTCCGGAGGCGACAGCCCCGTCGACCTCTCGCAATGGCCCGATTACTTCTTGGCCCACGAGATCGCCCACCAGTGGTGGGGACAGGGCGTGTCCTTCGCGACCTACCGGGACCAGTGGTTGAGCGAGGGCCTGTCCCAGTTCGCCGCGGCCTCCTATCTT
>VGJC01000009.1 GCA_016867635.1 Candidatus Aminicenantota bacterium
CGCGGCCCGGCGCGGGGAGGGCGCTTCCAAGCTGAGGACCTCGGCTAATCGAGCGCGGTCCCGGTCGCCGACGACCTGGACACGGGCCCGGTCCCCGGTCACACCTCCGGGGACAAGCCAGGTCCGCGCGTCCACGGTGGCCAGCCCCGAGCCGCCCGGCCGATCCAGATCCTCGATCGTTACGGACCGAGCCGGCACGGCGAACAGGTTCAGCAGCCGGCGGACCTTGGCCGTCGGGAAGCCGACGACGTTGTCGAAGTCGCCCTTCATGCGCTCGACGAACGTGTCGCCGATGTCCTGTACGGCGTAGGCCCCGGCCTTGTCCCGGTAATCGTCGCGGTCGAGGTAGCCCTCGATCATCTCCCCGGTGAGGGGCCGGAAGGTCACGTAGGTCAGCTCGTAGCCGGTGAGGAGCCGGTCCTCGCTCTTGCGGAAAACGGCCAGCCCGGTGATGACCCGGTGCCTGCGGCCCGAGAGCGCCTGCAGCATCGCCCGGGCCGAATCCCTGTCGGCGGGTTTGCCGAGGATACGCAGGTTGAGGGCGACGACGGTGTCCGCGCCGATGACGACGGACGAGGGGAAATGATCGCCGCCCTTTTTCGCCTTGAGCACGGCCGCCTCGACGGCGAAACGGACGGGATCGCTTTCGGCCACGGAGGACTCGTCGACGTCGACGGGGAAGACGCGGAACTCGGGGGCCACCTTGGCCATCAGCTCCCGCCGCCGCGGCGAGGCCGAAGCGAGGACGATGTCGAACGGCGGTTGGCGGTCCATGGTTGCGGCGCCCATTTTACACGATTTGGGGCTTCCCGGGCAGGGGACTTGCCTTTCCGTCAAGCCGGGAACAGGCGCGTCCCCCAGCCCGCTTCGACGGCGAACGCCATGCACCGGCGGAACACGTCTTCATTGAACTCCGGGCAGGCCAAGCCCCGCTTTGCGAGGGCCGGCGCGGAATTCCTTATCTCGTACGTCCTCAGGTCCTGCATGTAGGGGCGATAGGCCTCGAGATGGGAGTCGTAGAGCCGTTCCAGGGCGTTCCTGGGGCGGGTCTCGAAGGCCTCCGCCCCGCAGGCCTCGATGCCCCGGATGCCGAAATATCGCTCGGCATATCCGACGATGTCCTCGATCCTCTTCGGGCGAGAGTTGGCGATGTGGAAGATGCCGCCGCCAAGGCACTCTTCCCTGAGGGCCATGAAAACTTCGACACAGTGGTCGATGGGCACGAGGTTGAGGCCGCCCTGGGGGCCGACCTCGATCCGGATGGGCAGGTGAACGCGCCCGTCCGGGTCGGTTCTCACGCCCATGGCGGCCGCCTTGGCCCCGCCCCGCTCCCGGATGTCCGAGGCATAGATATCCCGGAGCAGGACGGCCGCTTTGACCGGATAGTAGAGCGCGTTGAAACGCAGCGTGCGGCCCGTGCGGGAGTCGCCGTAAACGATGGACGGCCGGTAGACGCTGAGCCGGATGCCCTCGCGCCGGCAAATGTCGCGGGCCTGGATCTCGCCCCGGGCCTTGGTCTCCTCGTAGACGTTGGTGAACGGGCCGGACTCGACCCACTCCTCGCGGCAGAGGCCGTCGCGGGCCCCGGCAACGAACGCCGTGCTGACATGGTGGAAAAAGGAGCAGGCGCTCCGGGCGGCGAGATCGAGGACGTTCCGGAGCCCGCCGATGTTGGCGGCCTCGACCTCGGGTCGCTTGCGTTCGGAAAAAGATGTGTCCGAGGCGCAGTGGACGATCTCGTCGACCCGACCCAAGGCGGGAGTCCCGTTCATAGCTTCGACGACCCACCCGGGGTCGAGGATGTCACCTTCGGCCACGGTCAGCCGCTCCCGGGCCGCCGGCTCGAGACCGAACCAGTCGGCGAGCCGGCCGACGCGGTCCCGGGCGGGGAGACGCTTGGAGGAACGGGCCAGGATGGTCACCCGACAGCCGGCCTTCAGGAGCGCCGCGGCGATGTGGCTGCCGAGAAAGCCCGTCCCGCCCGTGATCAGGACCCGGGAAAGGCCGGCCGCCCGCCTTTCCTGCAGTTCCTCGGCGCCGATCCGCATCATCTTCCCCTGCCCGTCACACACGATAGAGGAAACCGTCCTTCCTCGAGCACCCTTGGGAGAAGACGTATTTCAGGGACATGACGCCGGGGACCCGCTCAGCGAGCCGGTCGAGCCAGGGGTCGAGCTCCGGCAGGGCCCGGGCGATCTTTTCCCTTTCGGCCGGGTCGGTGTGGTCGACGTAGTAGTCGTACTCGAGGATGGCCCGCTTGCCGAGGTCCATCGGCGTCAAGAACCCGAAATCGTGATCGATGCCGTGGGACCGGGCGACGCCGGCAAAGCCGTCGAGGATCTCGTGGATGACGGCGGGGTTGTCCGGCGGGAGATAGACCAGGAAGGCGAACATGTGCTTGCGGCGCGACATCCGGGCGCTGACGATGCGGTGCATGTTGAGCCAGACCATGTCGGTCATCTCGGGCCGGCGGTAGAGCTCCCGGTATAAAGGCCTGAGGGTCTCGGGCACGCAAGAGGAAGCCGTTTCGGGCGAAGGCTGGAGCGCGGCCTCGACGAGCGGCCTCATCTCGGGCCGGCAAAGGAGCTCGTAGGGGCGTTCTTGGCCCTGATAGCCGCGGACCAGCTCCAGCCACTGAGGCTCGACGAGCTTCGGCAGCCCGAGCATCAAGGTGCGAAGGAGATCGGCATCGATGACCGCCGGCGACATCTTGCGGACCGCCTCGCGGGCGTGGCTGTCGCCGGTCAAGAAGACCATATAATTCACGCCCAGCGCCTCCGGAAGGGCGGCCTTGAGATCTTGGGCCAGGGTTTCGTCGGGCGACAGGAAGCCGGCGATGTAGTGGGCCCCGAGGACGGCGACGGCCAGACCGATCCGCCGCTGGCCGAGCTCGCGGGCGAACCGGACGGCTTCGTCGAAGCCTTCGAACGGCACCAGGAGGCCCTCCTCGTCGGCGGTCGTCGGGTGGAGCTTGACGAAGGCTTTGGTGCAGATGCCGGGAGAGGGCGCGACCCGATGTTCGAAGGCGAAATGGTTCGGGGCGGCCTTGTCGTTGAGCCGGAAGACGCGGCCGTCGCGGCCGACGAACTCCATGTCGATGAAATTGTCGGCCGCGGTCCCGTAGACGTTGGACCAGGTCGAGAAGGTCCCCGTGCAGACGATGTTCCCGCAGACCGTGGCCGCGGGCTCGGCGGCGTTGATGCGCAGGCCGTGCCGGAAGGCTTCCTGCTGGAGCTCGAACGACGTGACCCCCGGCTCCGCCGCCGCGCAGAAATTCGGCAGATCGATCTCGATCCCCCGCATCCGGTTCATGTCCAGAACGATGCCGTCCGTGAAAACGAAGCCGAAGACGCTGCCGCCGTTGCCGCGGACCGCGTAGGGGAGGTCCCTTTCGTTGGCCAGCCGGACGATCGCGGCAACCTCGTCCCTCGAGCCCGGCAGGACGACATAAAGGGGCAGCTGCGGGCCGGCCAGGGGGAAGGGGTCGTCGGCGTAGGTCCAGAGGACGGCCGGGTCGTTCGAGGCCCAGTCCCGGCCGACGATGGCCCGCAGCCGGCGCAGGGTTTCGTCCTCGGCCGGCCGTACGATCTCGCCTTTTTCCCTGCGGTGCTCCTCGACGGCGTCCTTGAGGGCCCGCATGACGGACGTGGGCTGCATCCCGGTCACAAAGTGGCACTGGCCGTCGCAGATGCCGCACAGCGTGCAGGTGTCGGCGGCGTCCAGGAGCGCCTCGGTGACGGGGACCCGCCCTTCGGCGAGGCCCCGGTAAAGGTCCATCCTTCCCTGGGGATAATAGGTGACGAAGTGCTTTTCGGGCCCCGACGGGCAGAGGCCCGTGGCCAGGTAATCGATCTTGCACATCGCATAATGACGGCATTGAGCGGCCGTGGCCGCGGCGCTACGATCGATCTTCGGCATCAGAGACCTCCTCGGGCTTGCGCCCGAAATAGATGACGGCGATCCCGAAAGTCCGTGGATGGACGGCGATATCGATGAATCCGGCCCCGGCCAGGCGCTGGGCCAGGGCGGCCGGCGGGTCGAAAACGCGGATGGATTCGGCCAGATAGCGGAACGGCCCGTCCGTCCCGGTGATGATCCGGGCGGCCCGCGGCATGAGCCGGAAAGAATAGAGATCATAGAGCGAACGCTGCCAGCGGCGCCGCGGCAGGGAGAATTCGAGGGCCGCCAGCCGCCCGCCGGGCTTCAGGACCCGGCGTATCTCCCGGAGACCCCGGTCTAGGTGGACGAGGTTCCTCAGCCCGAAGCCGACGGTGGCGGCGTTGAATGTGGAACCGGCGTACGGCAGCTCTTCGGCGTCGCCTTGGACGAAGGCCGTGCGTCCGCCGACGCCGGCGCGCGCGAGCTTTTCGCGGCCGGCGTCCATCATGGGCCGGTTGAAATCGCAGACGACAGCATGCCCGGAAACCCCGACGCGACGGGCCGCGAGAAGGGCCAGGTCGGCCGTGCCCCCGCAGACGTCCAGGACGGCCTCTCCCGGCGCCAACCGCAGAAGACGGATGACCGCGCGCTTCCAAAGGAAATGGAGTCCGAAGCTCAGCAGGGCGTCGGCCCGGTCGTAGCTCCGGGCGATGGGCGTGAACTGGTCGTGGACGAGCTTTTTTTTCTCTTCAGACCCGACCGTCCTGTAGCCGAAGTTGACCTTTTCCGGCGGCGCTTGCATGTTCCTGGTGAATTTCAATGACCATCAATATAACAGATGCCGCCCCGGATGCGAATCCCTCGTGGAATCCGGGCGGAGTCTGCCGCCGGTCGTCCAGTTGCCTTCCGCCGGCCGTCTCGCTTAGAATGGCCGTGGAATGACAAGGATCGAACGTTACGCCGTCGGTGTCGACCTCGGCGGGACCAAGGTCGAGGCCTGCCTGGTCGACGAGACGCGGTCCGTCCTGGCCCGCAAGCGCCGGCCATCCGAGCCGGACAAGGGCCGGGAGCGGGTCGTCGCCAACATCCTGGAGCTCGTCGACGAGACGGCGGGCGCCGCCCGCATCGAGGCCGTCGGCATGGGCACTCCCGGCACCTATCACCCGGCCGACGACATCATGTACGGCGCCCCGCACACGCCGCTCTACGAAGAGCCGGGGCTCGTCGGCCTCCTGCGGTCCAAGCTCGATGTCCCCGTCATCGTCGAGAACGACGCCAACTGCCTGGCCCTGGCCGAGTTCTTCGCCCAGTGCCATGGGACGTACGGCACGGTCATGGCCGTCATCCTGGGAACGGGTATGGGCTCAGGGCTCATTCTCGACAACCGCCTCTACCGCGGCCCGCACGGCAATGCCGGGGAGATCGGCCACATGACCGTCGACATCGACGGCCGCCTCTGCGAATGCGGGAGACGAGGCTGCGGCGAAGCCTACCTCTCGGGACCGAGTCTATCGCGTCGCTATGCCGAGCTCACGGGGATCTCGATCCCTCCCGACAGGGTCTTCGAGGAATACAAGGCCGGGGACCGGCACGCGCGGAGGGTCTTCGAAGAGTCCTTCCGGATCATGGGCGAGCTGTTCGCCGACTGCGTCAACGTTCTCGATCTCGAGGCCATCGTCCTCGGCGGCGGCGTGTCGAATATCCCTTTATGGTACGACCATGTCCCGCCGGTCATGCTGAAGTCCCTGTTCGGCACCCCCGGGCGTAAGGTCCCCCTCCTCAAGGCCGTCCTGGGCGATTCGGCGGGAGTCCTCGGCGCCGCCTACCTCGCTCTCCGCGAAATGGGCCTCTTGGAGTTTTAGGGCCTTATTGGTACTTCCCCATGATGTAATTCTCGAGGTTCTCGATCTTGACCTTCTGCTCGGTCATGACGGCCTTGACGACGTCGCCGATGGAGATGACCCCGGCCAGCTTGCCCTCGGTGCGGACGGGCAGGTGGCGGATGCGCTTGTCCGTCATCAGGGCCATGCACTCCTCGGCCGCCGTGTCGAGGCGCACTCCGTAGACCTCGGTGGTCATGATGTCGCGGACGGGCGTGTCCTGGGATTGCAGGCCCTTCAGAATGACCTTCCGGGCGTAGTCGCGCTCGGAGATGATGCCCACGATCTCGTCGTTCTCGACGACGACCAGGGCGCCGACCCGCTTCGCGGCCATCAGCTTCAAGGCCTCGAGGACCTTGGCCCCGGGCGAGATCGTCCAGGCCGTGTGCCCCTTCTGATCCAGGATCTCTTTGACGGTCATCATGGTTGTCCCTCCCGACCATCGGCGTTCATGACATCATGGATAGATGATGACGTCCGGGGGCCGGCCCCCGTTTCCCTTATCTTGTGATTGATTTATAGCGGATGCCGCCGGGGATGTCAACCCGGGCCATCGCCGTGTCGAGGGCCAAGCGCCCCGGTCAGTCGAAATAGCCCGTCAGGTCGTCCCGGTTGAGGCCCTGTTCGAGGGCCACTCGGGCCACGGCCCGGGCCACGGACTTGTGGAGGGCCTTGTCGAGCGGGTTGGGGACGATCTCGCCGGGCGGGGCGAAGGCGGCGATGGCCTCGGCCGCGGCGGCGAGCATCTCGCGGGTGATCCTGGGCACGTCGGCGTCGACCGCGCCGCGGAAAATGCCGGGGAAGCCGAGGACGTTGTTGACCGACTTCCCGTCGGCGGCGAAGGCCGCGCCGGCTTTGAGGGCCTCCTCGGGCTCGATCTCGGGATTGGGGTTGGACAGGGCCAGGACGACCTGGCCCTTGCGGACCATATCCTTCTTGATCAGCCCGGGCACACCCGTCGTGGCGATGACGACGTCGCTGCCGGCCATGATCGACTTGAGGTCGGACGGGACGCCGCCCGCGGCCTTGAGCCGGTCGAGGGCGCCCGGGGCGATGTCGGCCCCGGACACGGGGTTCTGGAACCGGAACATCAGCATTTTGGCCAGGGCCAGCCCCGCCGCGCCGAGCCCGATGACCCCCATCCGGCAGCGGCCGAGGTCGACGCCGACCACCTTGGCCGCGTTGATCAGGGTGGCCGTGACGACGCAGGCTGTGCCGTGCTGGTCGTCGTGCATGACGGGGACGTCGACCCGGGCCTGGATGCGCTCCTCGATCTCGAAGCAGCGAGGCGCCGAGATGTCCTCGAGCTGGATGGCGGCGAAGGTCGGGGCCATGTGGACGACCGTGTCGACGATCTCGTCCGGGTCCTTGGTGTCGAGGAGGATGGGCATGCCCGAAAGACCGGTCAGCGTTTCGAGCAGGCTGGCCTTGCCTTCCATGACGGGCATCGCGGCCTTGGGGCCGATGTCGCCGAGACCGAGCACGGCTGTGCCGTCGGTGACGATGGCCACGAGGTGCCGGATGGAGGTGAAACGGCGGGCCAGGGCCGGGTCGTCCTTGATCTTCAAGCAGACCTCGGCGACGCCGGGCGTGTAGACCCGCCGCAGAGTGGACAGGTTGGAGATGTCGTAGCGGCTGCGGATGGCGATCTTGCCTCCCTGGTGCATTTCGAGGACCTCGTCGCGGACCTCGAGAAGCGCGGCTTCCGAGTAGGCCTCGACGGCCTGGATGAGGCGGGTGAGGTGGGCCGGGTCGTCGGCCCAGATGTTGATGTCGCGGTCGACGGCCGACCCGCCCATGTGGATGGTTCGGATCTCGCCGATGAGGCCGCCGTGGTCGCCGATGGCCGAAAGCAGCCGGCCGAGTGCCCCGGGTTTCTGCTGCAGCCGGCAACGGAATGTCCGCTGGATCTTGCCGTCCCACCACATGATCTATCTCCTTGTCTCCGAGAGCCGATATGCTCCGCCCCATTATAACGTTGTCGCTCCGGCCGGGCAAACCCGCCTTAAGTTCATCGGCTGCCGCCAGGGGACCTGCGTCATCGCCGGCAACCGCTATCTGTCCATCCTCTACTGGGCCGTCCTCGGCGGCCTGGCCGCCAACATCATTGCCAAGCTCTAGAGCTCAGTCTATGAGCAGAAAGGCGTAGCGGTTCATTTCCTGGAAGGCTGCAGCTCGGCTATAATGGGAGGCCATGAAAGCTCTCTCCCGGTTCGCCGTCGTCCTCGTCCGTCCGGACAGCCCCGAGAACATCGGCCTTGCGGCCCGGGGCATGGCCAACGCGGGGTTCGCCGACCTGAGGGTCGTCGGGCTCGAGCGCTTCGAGGCTCCCGTCTGGAGGACCGCCGTCCACGCCGAGCCGATCCTCGAGGGGGCCCGGTTCTTCGACAGCCTGCCCGAGGCGGTCGCCGACCGGCACGTCGTCGCCGGTTCGACGGCCCGCGTCCGCCGCGATTTCCCCTTGGTCGCCCTGCCCGAGGCTGTCCGCCGGATCGCCGAATATCCGTCCTCGACCCGGGTCGGTCTCGTCTTCGGGAACGAAAGGACCGGCCTGACGTCCGGCGAGATCGGCCTCGCGAACCTCCGTTTCCACATCCCCCAGGCGGCCCGTCAGCCCTCCTACAACCTGGGCGTGGCCGTGACCCTGACGCTCTATGAGATGGCCCGCCGCGGCGACCCCGTTCCGTCCGTCCGCAAGGACCGGCCGCTGACCCATGCCGAGCAAGCGGAGTCCGGGGACCGCTTCCGGGCCATGCTCGACGGTCTGGGGTTCATGCGCGATACGAACCGGACGTTCATCGAAGAAAAGGTCCGGGACATCTTCTTCCGGATGGCCCTGACGGCCAAGGACCGGGACGTCATCCTGGCCATGTTCCGCAAGCCCCTGCTGGGGCCCCGGAGAAGGACCTCCCGCATCAAGAGAGGAAAGGACATATCGTGAGCGAAAAAGAGTTGAAAATCGTGTTCGGCGAAGGGCTCCAGATCGATGTCGAATACAAGGGGTTCGTCGTCAAGACCGACCAGCCCGCCCGCGAGGGCGGCGGCGGGACGGCCCCGTCCCCCTTCGACCTCTTCCTGGTTTCCCTGGCCTCCTGTGCCGGCTTCTACGCCCTGGCTTTCTGTCGGGAGCGGAAGATCCCCGTCGAAGGGCTGGGCGTGAAGATGACCACCGAGAAGGGCGAGGTCTCCAAGATGATCGACAAGATCACGATCACCGTCGACCTGCCCGCCGATTTCCCCGAGAAGTACAAGTTCGCCCTGGTCAAGGCCATCGACCACTGCACGGTCAAGAACCACATCCTCCGGGCCCCGCGGTTCGAGATCGTCACCCGCCCCGCGTCGTCCTGAAGCGTCGAATCCGGGGTGATGGGTTCCGGGGCCGGCAGGGATCCCGCGCCTTCCGCCGACGCCCGGCCTATTCGGCCTGGGGCAGCCAGAGGTAGTAGAAGCCCGTCTTGAGGGCCGCGACCGTGGATTCCAGGAATTTCGTCTCGAGCGGCGAGAAGTCCCCGAGGCGGCCGGCATAGACGTTGGTCTTGACCTTGGGATAATAGGTGTAGGACACGAGCCGGGCGCTCTTCAGGAGCGAGAGATCGAGGGTCTTCCGGAAGGCGTCGTCGAAATACCCGACACCGTCGATCAGCCCGAGCCGCAGGGCCTGCTGGGCCGTGTAGACCCGGCCGTCGGCGATCCTCCGCAGCTCGTCGGCCGGGATGCGGTCCTTCCGGTTCCTCGCCACGACCCCCAGGAAGCTCTCGTAATACTCGTCGATGATCCCCTGGAAGAGGGCTCTCTCGTCGTCGGTCATGTCCCGGAAGGGCGACCCGGAGTCCTTGGCGGCGCCGGACTTGATGATGTTGACCTTGACCCCGACCTTGCCCATCAGCGATTCGAGGCTCGGGAAGACGGAGATGACGCCGATGCTCCCCGTCAGGGTCGAAGGGTGGGCCATGATGACGTCGCAGGCCGAGGCGATGTAGTAGCCGCCCGAGGCCGCCACGGCCATCATCAGGCCGACGACCGGTTTTCCCGTCCGCTCCTTGAACCGCAGGATCTCGTGGTAGATGATGTCGCTCGCCGTGACCTCGCCGCCCGGCGTGTCCAGCCGGAGGATGACGGCCTTGACTAGCGGGTCGCGCCCGGCTTTCTCGAGGCGCTCGAACACCCGGGAGACGGCGTTCTTCTCGCGGGACAGCAGCCCGCTGCCGGTCATCGAGGAGATCATGCCCTCGACGTCGATCATCAGGACCTTGTCCTTGGGAGGGCCGGGAAGAAGGACGATCTCTTCGAGCTTCTCCTGCCCCAGGACGTCGATGTGGATGTGCGGCGAACACGCCGACGCCGCCAACAGGGCGGCGACGGCCGCCAGCGTTGCGGTTCTTTTCATCAGGCCTCCTCGTGTCTGCGGTCCGCCCGAACGTCAGGGCGACGCGTGCTGGAACCTCTTCCGGGCCCGCCGGGTCGGCGGGCAGAGCATCCGGATGGCCTGCGGCAGGACCCGGAAATCGACGCGGTCGCGGTCGCAGATGACCTCGCCGTTGAACTGGACGGGGAGGTCCCGCCCGCGGATGGTCACCCGTCTGGCCTTGAAGTGCCGCAGGCGCCTCTGGTAGAGCCCGAAATAGATCAGGGGGAAGAGCAGGGCGTACTTGACCGGGCTGAGCTCGAACAAGGTCACGTCGAGGTAGCCGTCGTCCACGACGGCCCGGGGGGCGATGTTCCAGCTGTAGCCGAAAAAGTTCGTCTTGGCGACGATGCAGTCGAAGAACGTCGAGCGGACGATCTTGTGCTCGAAAGGACCGCTCTCATCGTGCCCCTCGAAGAGCTCGATCTCGGCCTCGGCGGGGGAGATCTGGAACAGGCGCCGGGCGGCCAGGACGTGGCCCCACATGCCCTGCACTTCGTGCTGGAGCTTTTCGTCCGTCACCCGGGCCGTGGCTCCCACGCTGGCGAAGGCCGCCACCCGGCCTTCGACCTCCATCAGGTCGATGAGCCGGGGGATCCCGGCGGACAGGGCGTCGATCGCCCGGCGGGGGTTCTTGGAGATGCCGAAGGCCTTGCGAAAAGCGTTGCCGCTGCCGAAAGGGATGACCCCGAACAGGACGTCCTTTTGCCTCCCGGCGTCGAAGATCCCTTGCAAGGCGTCGGCGATCGTCCCGTCGCCGCCCATGGCCACGATGAGGCCGTGCTCCCGGCAGGCGGCGGCGGCCCGTTCGATGGTCGTCCTCATGTCCCCCACGCCGTCGTAGATCTCCCCCGGGAGCTTTTTCTGGAGGTAGCTGCGGAGGTACTTCCGCCTGAGCCACTTGGAATTGGCCGCCCGCGGATTGACCAGGCAGGCGACCCCGCTGCGCTCGACTCCGGAACGTTCCATGTTCGATTCCCCAACCATGTATAGCATGAGGGCGCGGGGCTGTCAAAAACGGGGGCCCGCCGGAATGACCCGGTGCGGGGAATCTGCTACAATCGGAAAGGACGACCAAGGCGGAGGTGCGAACATGAGAAGACGGGAATTCGTCAAGTGGACGCTGGCCGGCGCGGCGGCGCTTCCGATCATCGGCTGCGAGAGCGTCGCCCCGCCCGACGACCCTCCTCCCGCCTCCGCCTTGAGCCCGATCTTCCGCGTCAGCCAGATCGCGGCCAACGCCGTGACCGGCGGGAACCATCACCTCGGCGTGGACGCCCTGATCCGGCTGATGGGCGAGAACGGCCTCAAATTCTACCGGTCCGCTCTGAGCGGCGTCACCCAGGGACCCCATGGCCTGATCGCCCCCGACGACGTCGTCCTCCTCAAGGTCAACGCCCAGTGGAAATACCGGGGCTGCACCAACAGCGACCTGGTCCGCGGGCTCGTCCGGCGCATTCTCGACCACCCCGACGTTTTCCGCGGGGAGGTCGTCATCTTCGAGAACGGGCAGGGCCGCGGCAGCCTCAACTGCGACACGTCCGCGTCCTACGGCGGCGACTCGACGGTCCGTGCCAACGCCCAGAACGAGAGCCACTCCTTTCTCTGGCTTGTCAACTCCCTCTTTCAGGACTCGCGTGTCTCGGCGTTCCTCCTCGATCCCGTCCGGAGCACCTTCATCCCGGCCTCCGACCACGTGACCAACGGCTACCGCACCTTCGAGAACGTCTCCTACCCCTGCTTCACGACGGCCGGCGGCCGGCGGGTCGAGCTCAGGGAAGGGATCTGGAACGGCTCGGCCTACGATCAAAATCTGAAGCTCATCAACATCCCGGTGCTCAAGCATCACGACACGGGCGGCTCCGAGATCACCGGGGCCCTCAAGCACGTCTACGGCATCCTCTCGATGGCCGACGGCCAATCGGGCTTCCGTCACTACTCCGGGCTCGGCGAGACCTGCGGCAAGATGTTCGTCTCCGTCCACACTCCGGTCCTGAACATCGTGGACGCTATCTGGGTGTCCTTCAGCTCCCTCACCGGGTATCCGGCCTCGACGACGTTCCGGGCCGATCAGATCGTCGCCAGCCAGGACCCGGTGGCCCTCGACTATTGGACCGCCAAGCACGTCCTGTACCCGGTCAACAACAACGAGCGCCATCACCCCGGCTTCGCCGGGATCGACGCCTGGCTGACCGGGGCCCGGGACCTGATAAACGGGCGCGGCGGGTTCGACCTGGCCGCCCGGGGCATCCAGGTCCGGACGACGACCAAGACCGAATCCGAGATGGAGCTTTTCGAGACCGTTCCATGATCGAGCACGGCAAGATCGTCGAAACCGGCGGCCGGGAATTCCTGCTGCGGGTCGAGACCTCGGCCCGGCCCTCGGATTACCTGATGTACGAGGACCTCCGCAACGAGGTCTGGGGGTTTCCCGAGGACCACATGTCCGGGACCCGGAACATGATGTGCGAGAGCTTTCTCCACGAGGGGGGCAGCCTGTTCATCGGGGCCTTCGTCCGGGGCGAAAAGGGGGGCTTCCCGGCCGATGCCGGGCACCTGGCGGCGTTCTGTTACGGCTTCGTCGGCGTCCGCGACAAGGAGGTCGGCTTCCGCGACCCGGCCAACCTGCGCTTCTACTCCCAGTTCGCCGCCGTCCGGAGGCGATATCAGGGGCTCGGGCTGGGGATCCGGCTCAAGGAGTTCCAGGGGGAGACCGTCCTGGGCCTCCTGGGCGTCGGGACCGTCATCTGTACCTACGACCCCCTGACGGCCGTCAACGCCCACCGGAACGTCCGTCATTTCGGGATGGAGGTTGTCGAGTACCGTGTCGCGACCTACGGGGAATACGGAGGGCATCTCAACAGGCTCGACGTCCCCACGGACAGGTTCCTGATGTCCTGGGACCTGGCCGGGAAGCCGGCAGGCGCCTCCCGGGCCGCGTGCGCGGTCCCAGGTGACGCCGGACAGGCCATCCGGACCGGGTCCCGGCGGGTGAAGGGGCGGACCGGTGACGTCGAGCTCGAGGTCGCCGAAGCCGTCGAGCTCGATCGTCCGGGAGATGTCGTGCTCGCCCGCATCCCCTCCGATTTTTACCTCATGCTCCGGGAAACGGACGTCGAGGACCCGGACGTGAGACGGATCCCCCTGGACTGGAGGGCGGCCACGCGCCGGGCCTTCACGACGCTCTTCGAGCGCGGCTTCAGGGTCGTCGATTTCCGGAGACCGGGAGCGGAAGGCCCCGGCGGCGGATATGTCCTGATGAAATAGGAGCTTCCATGATCCCATCGAAGACCGCTAGAGCCGCGCTGGGCGCGGTCGCCGGCCTCGGCCTGGTCCTGGCCGGGTGCCGGCCGCCGGCCGCGATGAGCGTCGAGCAGAAAGCCCTGGACCTGCACCGGCGGATGCTGACCGTCGACACCCACTGCGATACGCCGTTCAACCTGCTCCGCACGGACTGGAAGATCGGCGACCGCCACGACCCCGCCGACCGCCGCGGCGGCAAGATCGACCTGCCCCGGATGAAAGAAGGCGGCCTCGACGCCGAGTTCTTCGCGGCCTTCGTCGGCCAGGGGCCGCGAACGCCCGAAGGGTACGCGCGGGCCAAGGACCGGGCCCTCCAGGCCGTTGAGGCCGTCCGGAAAATGACGGAAGAATATCCGTCCATGATCGGCCTGGCCCTGACCCCTCAGGACGCCCGGCGCTTGAAAAAGGACGGGTTGCTCTCGGCCTTCATCGGCATGGAGAACGGGTATCCCCTGGGCCTGGACATCTCCCTTGTCGAATTTTTCTTCGACCGGGGGGCGCGCTATATCACCCTCTGCCATTCCTCGGACAACGACATCTGCGATTCGTCCACGGACCGCCGGAATCCCGACGACGAAGGCCTGAGCGAGTTCGGCCGGCAGGTCGTCGAAGAGTGCAACCGGGTGGGCATGATGGTCGACATCTCGCACGCCTCCGACAAGTCCTTCTATGACGTCCTGGCCGTGACCAAGGCGCCGGTCATCGCCTCTCACTCGAGCGCCCGGGCCGTCTGCGACAATCCCCGCAATCTGTCGGACGACATGCTCCGGGCCCTGGCCCGCAACGGAGGCGTCGTCCAGATCTGCTTTCTCTCCGCTTACGTGAAAACGCCCGTCCCGAACCCCGAGCGCGACGCGGCCATGAAGGAGCTCGAAGCCAAGTACGGCCCTCTCCGCGCGATCCAAGACGAGGGCCTCCGCGCCCAGGCCATGGCCGAGAGGGAGGCCGTCAATCAGAAATTCCCTCCCGACCGGGCCACCGTCGCCGACGTCGTGGACCACATCGACCATGTCAAGAAGGTCATCGGAGTGGACTACGCGGGCATCGGCACCGATTTCGACGGCGGGGGAGGGGTCGTCGGATGTGACGATGTCAGCGGGATGATCCGCGTCACCGAGGAGCTCATCCGCCGCGGCTACACGGACAGGGAGATCGAAAAGATCTGGGGAGGGAACTTCATCCGCGTCTTCCAGAAGGTTCTCGATCTGGCCGGAAGGTGACCCGTTTGTGCATTTTTCCCCGGTTTTGGCTATGATGAAGACGCTCCCATGGTGAAATCGCGTCCCCGCCCGAACCGGACCGCCGTCGCTTTCGGAATGGCGTTCCTCCTCGCCGGAGCGGCCTTCTCCGGCTCGCTGATCCAGAAAAAGCCCGAGGCCAGCCCTCGCCAGGGAGGCACGCTGCGGGTCATGGCCTTCCTGACCCCCTTCAACCCGATCTTCGACCCCGCCTCCCCCTCACACTACTTCCTCTGCGAGCAGCTCTTCGACGGCCTGGTCCGGTTCGACGACCGTTTCACCCCGATGCCGGCCCTGGCGGAGTACTGGCAGATCTCCCCGGACGGCAAGCGCATCACGTTCTTCCTCCGCAAGGGCGTGACCTTCCACAACGGCCGGGCCCTGACGGCCTGGGACGTCAAGTTCTCTCTCGAGAGACTCGTCCAGAACAGGCCGGGAAGCACGCACTACCAGTATTTCACGCGCAAGGTCGTAGGGGCCGAGGAATACTGGCGGGGCTTGGCCGATGAAGTCGCCGGCTTCAGGGTCGTGGACGACTCCACGTTCGAGATCCAGTGGACGCGGCCCTTTGTCTCCGGCCTTCACCTCTTGGGCATGTACTATTGCAAGATCCTGCCCAAAGACCTCGTCGAATCCCAAGGGCGCGGCTTCTTCCAGAAACCCGTCGGCACCGGCCCCTTCAAGTTCGACTACTGGCTGAGAAGCCCCCAACTGGACGTCCTGGGCGTCCGGCTCGTGCGCAACGCGGCCTATTTCGGGAAGAGGCCCTACCTGGCCGCGCTCGAATACAGCCCGCATTTCACGGACGACCAGTTCGAGCAGGGCAGCGTTCACCTGATCTCGGTGAGATCCGAAAGGATGCTCCGCAAAGATCTCCAGATCCTGGAGAACGACACTCTGAAGTCCGCCTTCCTGGCCCTGAGCTGCGAGATCCCTCCCCTCAACCGCCCGGAGGTCCGCCGGGCCCTGGCCCTCGGCCTCGACCGGGCCCGGCTGGCCGAAGCCTGCTCGACGGCGGCCTCCATGGCCCGCCCCCTGGACAACTACCTCCCTCCCCGCCTGCCCGGTTTTTACCCCCGGTCGCTCAGTCCCGTCCATGATCCGGACAAGGCCAGGATGCTCCTGGACCGTCTTCTGCCCGAGAGCGGCAGGAAAGCCCTCGAGCTGACGCTCCTTCTTCCCTCCCCGAGGCAGGACACCCATTCCCGGCTCGTCCAGGAGCTGGAGCGGCAGCTCGGCGGGATGGGCATCAAGCTCTCCTCAAGATACCTGAGGAAGCCCGAGGATATCGGAGGTGTCCGGGTTCCCTATCTCAAGCTGCTCGAATACAGCATGGATTTCCCGGACCCCGAGAACATCATCGTTCCTCTGTATCATTCCCGCTCCATCGTCAACCAGCTCAACGCCCGCTATGCCAGCCCGAGGCTCGACGCTCTGCTCGAGCAGTCCGAGGTCGAGCGGAGCTGGGATAAGCGGACCGCCCTGTTCAGACAGGTCGAAAAGCTCCTGTTCGAGGAAGTGCCCTCGATCCCTCTCTATTCGGAGAGGGTACGGATAGCCCTTCTGCCCCGCGTGCGGGGGGCCAAGCTGCCGGCCCTGGGATTCATCTTTCTGGACACCAAGGAGATCTGGCTGGAGGAATGAGCGGGGAGCGATGAAGCTCAAGCTGTCGATCTACACGCGGTTCGTCTTCTGGATCACCTTCCTTCTCTGCGTCCTCTTCGGGGCCGTCCTGTTCGTCATCCAGCGGATGGAAGCCCGGACACTCTTCGAGGAGACCCGGATCCGGGCCGAGCTCCAGGCCGGCCACATGGCCGAGGTCAACCTCCCCCGGCTCATCCTGTCGGATCAGAGCGCGGTCCAGAAATACGTCGACGAGCATGTCAGCGACGACCTGCCCTACATCGTCTTTTACGACAAGACGGGCCGGCCCTGGGCGGCCAACGAATTCGTCCTTTCCTACGGCGACATCTACAGGTCCAGCCACTTCGACGACAACGCCGTCCCCGGCGACAAGGAATTCCGGAGGGAAAGGATCCGGCTCGGGGACCGCTGGCTGAGGGTCCTGGAGGTCGAGATCCCTATCTTCACGCCGGGGGCCGGGTCTAAATGGGCCTCGGTCAAGGTCGGCCATTCCCTCGAGCCTATGTACGCCCGGGTCCGCGGCAGCTCGACGGCCCTGGTCCTCATCGGGGTTATCGGCCTGCTCCTGGGGATCCTCGGGACGACCGTCCTGGCCAGGAGGATCACCCGTCCCATCCACCGGCTCGTGGACGGGACGGTCAGGATCGCGAAAGGGGATTTCTCCCACGTCATCCCGATGTCCTCGAGGGACGAGATCGGCGAGCTGGCCCGGAGCTTCAACGAGATGACCTCGCGGCTCCTCGAGGCCCGGGAGCGCATGGAAGCGGCCAACCGCAAGCTCATCCAGGCCGAGAAGCTGGCTTCCATCGGACGCCTGGCCGCGACCATCGCCCACGAGATCCGCAACCCCCTGACCTCCGTCAAGCTCAACGTCCAAAAGGTGGCCGAGGACGGGACGCTCGATCCCGTCGTCCGGGAGCACCTCGGATTGTCCCTCGAAGGCATCGACCAGATCGAGAAGTTCATCAAGGAGCTCCTCAATTTCACCAGGGTCTCGGAGCTGGCCCTGGTGAGATTCCCTCTGGAACAGGTCGTCGACGAGTCGCTCAAAATGATCCAGGACGTGTTCCGAGAGCGAGGGACCGTCGTCGAGAAGCGCTATGCCCCGGGCCTGCCTCCCGTGCTCGTCGACGGCCAAAAGATGCGCCAGGTGTTCCTCAACGTCCTGCGCAACGCCCATGAGGCGCTGACGGACGGAGGGCGCATCTCCGTGACCATGGACGCCGCCGAAGAGGACGGGCGGCGCTGGGTCCGGGTCCGGATCGCGGACGACGGGCCGGGCATCCCCGAGAAGGACCGGGAGAACATCTTCGAGCCGTTCTTCACGACCCGTCCGGCCGGATTCGGGCTCGGGCTGGCCAATGCCCGAAAGATCGTCGAACAGCACAACGGCTCCATCCGGGCGGCCGCCGGGGACGGCCGGGGGGCCTGTTTCGTCATCCAGATCCCGGCGGAGGAGGGGACATGAGATCCATCCTGATCATCGAGGACGACGCCCTGGTCCGCAAGACGCTGGCGTCCCAGTTGGCCAAACAAGGCTTCGAGGTCGTCGCCGCGGGCACGGGGGAGGAGGGCGTCCGGGCCTTCGTCGAGTCCGCCCCCGACCTCGTGCTCCTCGACGTCCGCCTCCCGGACACGGACGGATTGGACGTCCTGCGCAGGATCAAGGACAAGAACCGCCGGGCCGTCATCCTGGTCATGACGGCTTTCGACGACATGAAGACGACGGTCGAGGCCATCAAGCTGGGGGCCTTCGAATACCTCGTCAAGCCCCTCGACGCCACCGAGCTCGAGCTGACGATCGACAAGGCCTTCCAGGTGCGGGCCCTCGAGGAAAAGGTCAGCTACCTCGTCGAGGAGAAGCAGAAGGAATACACCATCGACAACATCATCGGGCGCTCGGCCGGGATGAGGGCCGTTTTCAAGCTCATCGGGTCGGTGGCCAACACCCGGGCCAACGTCCTCATCCAGGGGGAGAGCGGCACGGGCAAGGAGCTGGTGGCCAAGGCCATCCACTACAACAGCCCCTGGCGGGAGGAACCCTTCATCGTCATCAACTGCTCGGCGATCTCCGACACCCTGCTCGAGAGCGAGCTCTTCGGCCACGTCAAGGGCGCCTTCACGGACGCCCACTGCGAGACCAGGGGGAAGTTCGAGATCGCCGGCAAGGGGACGCTTTTTCTCGATGAGGTCGGCGATGTCTCGCCCAATCTCCAGTCCAAGCTCCTGCGGGTCATCGAAAGCCGGGACTTCATGAAGGTCGGGGGGGAAAAGGTCCTCAAGACCGAGGCCCGGATCATTGCCGCCACCAACCAGAGCCTCCGGGCCCTTATCGAGAACGGGAAGTTCCGGGAGGACCTGTACTACCGGCTCAAGGTCGTCGAGATCCAGCTGCCTCCTCTCCGGGACAGGCGCGAGGATATCCCCGATCTGGTCGCGTACCTCCTCGAAAAGATCAACCGGGAGCTCCGGCGCAGCGTCCGCAAGGTCCCGCCCGACGTCATGAGGACCCTGACCGAGATCCCCTGGAAGGGCAACGTCCGGGAGCTCGAGAACGCCCTGACCCGGGCCGTCATCCTGGCCAAGGGCGATGTCGTGCTCAAGGAGAATCTGCCCCTCGATACGGAGGAAAAGCGCTCTTTTTCCGATGACCTCGTGTCCCTTGACCGGGTCGAGAAGGATTACATCCAGCACGTGCTGAGCTCCGTCAAGGGCAGCAAGACCCGGGCCAGCCAGATCCTCGGCATCAGCCGGCCGACGCTCGACAAAAAGATCAAGGAATACGGCCTGGACCTCGGGGCCAACGGCTGAAAGACGGGCTCGTAAACTCCCTTTCCGGCCTGTAAACTATCTTGGGGCGGCCTTCCCGCCCGCCTCCTCCGGCCCGCCCTTTTCCCCTGATGGCGGGGCCCCTAGAAGTTGGCATGAAACCTGCAAATTTATGGGGCGCGCGCTGATCAAAGAGGTAATGAACATGGCAGCCAAAAAGATCGTGGTCGTGGACGACGACAAGAACATCCGGAAAACTTTCGACCTTCTCCTCGGGAAAAAATACAGGGTCTATTCCGCGAAGGATTCCAAGGAGGCCCTGACCAGGTTCAGGAATTCCCCGGCCGACCTGGTCATCGCCGATTACAAGCTTCCCGACGGCAACGGCTTGGATCTGATCAAAAAGCTCCGGGCCACGGGCTTCGAAGGCGGGGCCATGCTCATCTCCGCCCACCCCGACCTCGTCCCGGTCGAGGACATGAGCCGCTTCGCCATCAGCCATTTCTTCGTCAAGCCGCTCGACCTCGCGCTCCTCAACGTTTCGATCGACCGGGTCCTCCAGCCCAAGGAACCCGTCGAGTCGGCGGCCTGAGTCGGCCCTTTTCTTTCCGCCGCGGGGTCTCAAATAGCTCAGGTTGACTCCGCGAGGGCGTTCTTTCTACAATGGCCCCTCAGCCAAACAGAAGGAGGTCCGTCCATGCATCTTCCGCCAGGTCTGCCGCGCCGCGATTTCTTCAAGTACCTTTTGGCCGGTTCAGCCGTCTCCGTGTCCGCTCTGGACGCGCTCAACGCGGGCATCGCCCAGAGCATCACGACGCTCAACCAGAAATTCCTGGACGACGAGGCGCCCGACGGCGTCTACTGGGAGGGGGTCCGGGATCTCTTCGAGTTCGAGGACCGGTTCATCATGATGAACAACGGGACCCTGGGCCCCATGCCCAAGCCCGTCTTCAACACCCTCATCCGTTACTTCCGCGTCCAGATGACCAATCCTTACGACGGTTACAGCTACCTGCCGACGTTCAAAGAGTCCGTCCGGGCCAAGCTGGCGGCCTTCATCCACGCCTCGCCCGACGAGGTATCCCTGACGACCAATACGACCGAAGGGGTCAACATCATCGTCCACGGGCTCGACCTCCGGGAGGGGGACGAGGTCCTCGTCACCAGCCTTGAACACCCCGGCCATATCAACCCCTGGATGCTCAGAGCGAAACGGCACGGGATCAAGGTCACCGAGGTGCCCATGCCGCTGTTCCCGAAGTCGGTCGAGGAGGTCGTCGCCGCCTTCGAGGCCGCCATCACCCCGCGGACCAGGATCATCAGCATCAGCCACACGGTGTTCATCACCGGCCTGATCATGCCGCTCAAGGAGCTGAGCCAACTGGCCCACGACAAGGGGCTCCTCATCCTGGCCGACAGCGCCCACGGGCTGGGCATGATCGACCTCAACATGAAGGAGACGGGCGTCGATTTCTTCATGTCCAGCCCCTACAAGTGGCTCGGGGCCCCGACCGGGATCGGGCTCCTCTATGTCCGCAAAGAGGTCTTGGACAAGGTCTGGCCGACCATCGTGTCCTCCGGCTGGGAGACGAACAAGGCAGCCGGCAAGCTCGACCCCCAGGGGCAGCGGTCGGACGCTTTCGTCTTCGCCCTCGACGAGGCCCTCAATTTCCAGAACCGCATCGGCCGGACGCGCATCGAGCGAAGGATCAAGGTCCTGGCCGGCCGCCTGAAACAGGAGCTGGCGAAGATACCGGGCGTCAAGGTCCACACGCCGGTCGATCCTTATCTCAGCGCCGGGCTGACGGCTTTTTCGATGACGGGCGCCAATCCCGCCAAGCTCGTCGACTATCTTCGCGAGAAGCACAACTTGGTCGTGCGGACGACCGGGAATCAGGCCGCCGGCACCTATGGCGTCCGGGTCTCCACCCCCATCTACATCTCGACGAAAGAGGTGGACATGGTCGTCGACGGGGTCAGGACGCTCATGTCCCGCAAGGCCTGATCGAAACCCCCGCGTAAACGAAATTTACAGCGGCGAAAGAGATTTTTTTCCACCGGTCCGTCGCTCCAGGGGAAAACCTCCGTTCCCGTTTGGCACGAATTATGCTTCATCTCCGGGTGCGCGTGAGTGAGATGGCAACGACGGGTAACGGACAGAGCACCTTGAGGGACGGCTCGATGGATGTTTTGTTAAGCCCCCATTCCCACAATACCCTTCCATAACCCTCCTTCTTTCAGTGACGGAGCGAGGGGCGCCGCGGGGGGCGCCCCTCCTCCCCTTTG
This sequence comes from Candidatus Aminicenantota bacterium, assembly GCA_016867635.1. Taxonomy (GTDB): domain Bacteria; phylum Acidobacteriota; class Aminicenantia; order Aminicenantales; family Saccharicenantaceae; genus RBG-16-66-30. Next base: position 21,405 of record VGJC01000009.1, read on the forward strand.
TCTCGCTTGCCCGAAGGGCAGGGACAGGGCCCGAAACGGGCGTTGACACGCCTTTCCTGGCGGGCCTATAATTCCCTCTAAGAAACACATGAGGGGAAAAACGCCTTCCGGCCGCCCTTCCGCGCGACTAAATAAGCTGAATGATGAGGCTATCTCCGCTCCGGAGCCCCTCTCGAGAAAACCGAAGGAGGACCGAATGAACGCACCTTACCCCCGCTCCAGGGGTCGCGCGCGGCTCGTTATCCTGGCCGGCCTGATCCTGGCGGTCGTTTCGTCGTTGCCGGGCGCCGTCGTCTACGATTTCGTCCAGAAAGCCCCCGAGGCCAAGTGGTCGAGATCTCTTTCCGCCCCCGGCGAGCTGCCCTGGAACGGCCGGGACAACGACGCCCGCGGTTTCGCCCGCCACCTGACGAACGCCGTTCTCGAGGACGGCAAGAGCTATGGGCTCGTCCTCCAGACCCATCCCGAATGGAAGAGCGAGGGGAGCGTCTTCGGGACCTACGCGAACGTCCAGGTCCCGGCCGGGGCCAAGTTCGCCGCCCGGGTCGGCTTTCTCAAGAACGCGACGGCCACCGACGGCGTGACCTTCGCGGTCCACGTCTTCGACCAGACGACGGGGGCGCTCCAACGGCTCGCGACGAAAGCGGCCCGCCATGACGGCGTCCTCGACGAGCTCACGGCCGATCTCGCGCCTTACGCCGGCAAGACCGTGACCTTCCGCTTCGAGGTCCATGCCGGCGCGACGGCCCGCCAGGACTGGGCCGTCTGGGCCTCGGCCGCCATCACCCAGGAGCTCGCCCTCCAGCCCATGAAGGTCGCGGCCGCCAAGCCGGTGATGACGGCCAAGGTCGCGGCGCCTCCGGCTTCCGGGCCGATGATCCAGGCCTTCAAGCCCGCGGTCATCAAGCGGGTCACCCTGATGCCGATGGGAGCGGTCCCCCCGAAGCACAAGATCGAGGACGCCGGGACCCTGTCCGTCGAGGAGCCTCTGACCGTCCTCGACCGGATCTGGAAAGACAACGAGCGGGCGAACACCTATTACTACCTGCCCCGCGAGATCAACCTCATCCGGGAACCGTCCTCCGGGAACTACCGGGTCAGCGCCGTCTGGACCCAGGACCAGAAGATCCGCACGACCTTGGCCCTGCGGGCCAACATCGATCCGGCCGACGTCCGGATCCTCGACGAGGCCCTGAAGAAGGCCAAGGGGCCCCAGGCATCGCTCAGGTCCATGCCCTACGACGAGGCCAACATCATCGACATGAAGGGCTGGGAGGACTGGCAGATCGAGAATATCCGCATCCCGACCTTCGGCTCCCTGGAGAGCGAGCTGCCCGTCAACATCAGCATGACCCCCGAAACGTTGGCCCAGCTGAAGCCGCTCCTCGAGAGGGAAGGACTGACGGCCGGCATGCGCCTCAAGACGGGCGACGTCGAGCGCGAGGTCCCCATCAAGGTCGGTCTGAAATACGCCACGGGCCGGATGTATTCCGATCTGAGCGACCTCGGCTACTCCTACAAGCGGTCCGAATCCCTGCTGACCCTCCACAACGTCCGGAACCTCTCGGCCTTCCCCCTCAAGATCAACTCCGTGAGCTTCCGCTTCCGGCTGCCGAACGGGGACGAGCTTTACAAAGATCTCAAACCGCAGACGGACGCCGTCCTGCCGGCCAACGGAACGGGATCCGTGACGGTCAGGCTCACGCCCCAGCCCCTGCTCGCGGCCGAGCTGGCCAGATCCCTGCCGGCGTCGAAGTCCGACGACAAGCCCGTCAACCCCCTGCTCAAGCAGGCCCTGGACAAGCTCAAGGGCGAGGTCGCCGAGAAGGCCGGGATCGACATCCCGGAAAAAGCCGAAGGTCTCGATCCCAAGGTCGACGAGTTCTTCAGATCGAGGGCCCGCAGCTTCTGGATGGAGGTCGTCCCCGACTTCGAATGCCAGGAATGCCTGGACGCGGTCTGGGACAAGATCGAGGTCGTCTCCTATATCGAGCGGATGAGAAAGATCAACGTCGAAGCGCTGGCCAACGTCTTCGATCCGTCCGCGTACGAAAGCCCTATCGAGGTCGAGAAGGTCCACATCGAGATCCGTTCGCCGTACCTCAGCGCCCAGGCCAAGGACGGCTTGATGGCCGCCGTGGACCTCAACAAGGACAAGCTCCGGGAGGACGTCGTCGTCTACCTGCCGCGGTCGAGCGGCCAGACGCTCTCTTTCGACTATAAGATCAAGGTCATCCTGAAGACCGGCCAGTCCGCCGAGTCGGAGGCCTGGGAAACGGTCTCGGATTCCCTGGACCTGACCCTGGGCACGTTCCACGTCGCCAAGGTCTTCGAGAGAACGGACTGAGAAGGAGGCCCCCATGCGTTCGCGTTTGACATCTATCGGAGGGATCGTTCTGGCCCTGCTCTTGACGGCCTCGATCGTCGAGGCCGAGGTCCTGCTCGACGCCGAGCCGATCCAGGCGGGCACCGTCCTGCTGTTCCGGGACCACGCCGACGAGCACGGCTATCACTACATGCCGCTCTCGCCGCGGATCTCGGCCTGGCCCGACGGCACGCCCAAGTTCAGCTTCATCCAGTACGTCCGGACCGGCAAGGACATCACCGGCGGCATCCTCCATTTCCTGTGCACCTTCGGGCTGACGAAGGAGGAGCTGAACCAGGCCCAACGGGACCTGGCCCGGGTGGACAAGGACGGCAAGATCCTCGGCCCCGTGATGTTCGTCAAGGGCGATTTCCACATCATCTCGGCGTCGGCCGGAGAGGGCGGGGTCTTCGCCCGCAAGGTCGCCGGCACCGGCAAGGCCCCGCTCCTGGCGGGAACGGAGGCGGCCGTGTCCATCGCCCTGACCGAAGAGGGCTCGACCCTGCTCATGGAATCCTTCAACCAGCCGACCTCCGATGTCTCCGTCCAGTTCGTCATGACCTACCAGGGCCTGACGCCGGCCTACAGGGCCATCCTGACCGTCGACTGGGACAAGGTCTACGACCATAAGGAGTTCAAGGCCGACGCCGGCAACTTCCTCGTCAGCGCCCAGATCCAGAAGATCTACGCCGAGCTGCGGGAGCAGGGCGCCATCAAGCTCGACGTCCTGGGCGAGGACACCAAGATGGACGAGCTGCTCGACACGGCCTACAACACCATCACCAAGATGATGTTCGACGCCAAGCCGGTCAAACCCGAGGACATCGGCAAGTCCCAGGCCTCGACCGGCGGCAACTGGCTGGGCAAGCTCTTCGGCCAGGCCCACTTCGGCTTCTATCAGAAGACGGTCAAGATGACCGGGAAATACACGGTCGACCTGACCCGCCGCAAGAGGGACCAGCGGGAGATCCCCCTGACCGGCAACATCGGCGGCCTCCACAAGACCCACGGGAAGAACCGCGACCTGTTCGCCGTGGTCGACCTCGACGACCCGACCTTCGAGGAGCGCACGGTCAACGTCATCCTCGACGGGGAGGACCTGGAGACCTTCAAGCAGTTCGTCAACTTCGCCGGGGTGACGTTCAAGAAGGAATACGAGGACGCCGACATGAAGTCGGTCACCGAGGACCTCGTCTTCGACAAGACGAAGTTCGGCCAGAACGGCAACAAGCTGTCGCTCAAGTACCGGCGCAAGGGCGACTCCACCGAGAAATGGCTGGAGTACGAGTACAAGCCGATGTGGAGCTACATCGGCGGCCTCGAGGTCGCCGGCGAGTGGCAGAAGACCTCCCAGCCGGTCATCACCCTGGCCCCGCCCCACAAGTACCGCTACATCGAGGTCCTGGCCGAAGAGGAGAACATGAGCGCCCAGGGCGTCATCCGGGTCGCCGTCCAGTTCCGGCACAGGAACTTCGGCCGCGAGCTCCAGAAGGAGGTCGTCCTCCGCAAGGGCGACCCCCTCAATGTCCAATACGCCTACTTCCACGAGCCCAACAACCTCGAATACGAATACAACGTCACCTGGCTCCTGCGGGACAACACCCGGGTCTCGTCGGGCTGGAAGAAGGCGACCGACCCCTTCGTTTACGCCTATTTCGAGAAGAATTAAGTCATGAACCGGGCAACGGCCGTCCTCGGGCTGCTGGTCCTGCTGGCGGGCATGGGCCTGTCGGCCGACCCGCTGCTGACCAGGCCGGAAACGGCCGGGGGGAGGATCATCATCTACCCCGACCACCGGGACCCCAAAGTGTTCTATTACGTGCCGGGGGAGCTCGTCCTGGCCCGGGCCTTCGGCTCTCCCCAGTTCTTCTTCTACAAGTACGTTTACGTCAAGCCCGACGCCCCCGAAGGACCTCAGACGCTGGCCGGAGGGGTCCTGACCCTGACGATCGAGTTCAAGGACGAGACCGAGGCCCTGAAGGCCCTGAAAGGGGCCTCGTTCGAGTTCCGGCCGGTGCCCATCGAGTCCATGACCTGTGTCCTCGGATACCACCCTATCGAAGGCGGGCCGCAGGAAGAGCCCGGCGAGGAGCTGGCCCGGAAAAAGCTCCTGTGGACCCAAAAGAGCTTCACCCTGCCCCTCAAGCGGGAGTCCGCTTCCTATCTCTGGGGCGTTTTCGAGGACAACAAGGCGGCCGGGCTGAGCGTCGACTGCGAATTCAGTTACGGCGGATATGAGCTCGACGACGAGGGCAAGCTCAAGGCCGGGGCCCGGGACGGACGGCTCTCGCTGGGCGTGCCCGTTTCCATGGCCGCCGATCCCGGTCTCTTCAAGCTGGTCAATCTAGCCGGCAAGATCGCCTTCAATTACCGGAAGCTGAGCGTCCTGTGCTTCGACTTCGTCAACGGCGCGAGCGGCGACCTGGCCAAGATCACCGCCGAGATCGAGATCCTGACGGCCCGAAAGCAGCGGGACTTCAAGACGGTCTCGTTCACGGCCGATTCGGAGCCGCAGATGGACCTCGAGTTCGACATCCCCGAAGCCAAGGGCGGCAAGTACCGCTACCGGCTGACCCGGGTCCGCACGGACGGCCGGTCCGAAAAAGGCGAGTGGACGGAGAGCGACGACATGTTCCTCGACCTGTCCACCTACGATTTCTCTATCGATGACGGGAGCCGGAACGTTCCCGCCCAAGGAGGCCTGCGATGAAAAAGAATGCCAAGCTCACGACCGTTCTTGCGGCGGCCCTTCTCGCCGGGGCGGTCCTGGCGTCCGCCGAAGTCGCCCTGGACGAGGTCGTCCAGGCGGGGCGGTTCGTCTTCTATCGGGACCACGCCGACGCGCACAAGTATTACTACGTGCCCGACGCTCCGAGGCTGGCGACCAAAAGGGACGGCACGCCGGAGTTCACGTTCATCAAGTACACGAAGACGGGCGGCGAGACGAGGGGCGGCGTCGTCCATTTCCTGGTGACCTGGGGCTACTCGAGCGGCGAGCTGAGCTCGGCCGAGGCCGTCCTGAAATCGACCGACCCCCAGGCCAGGATCGCCGGCCCGGTGCCGTTCAAGGAGGGGACGTTCCAGGTCGTCTCGGCGACGGCGGGGGAGGGCGGGCTGTTCAGCCGGCGGATCGTCGGCGAGGGCAAGGCGCCGATCATGCCCGGCCAGAAGGCGGCGGTGTCGATCGCTCTGACCGAAGAGGGGGCCTCGCTGCTCTGGGAATCGTTCAAGAACCCGACCTCGGACGTGTCGGTCCTATTCGCCCTGAAGTTCGCGGGGGTGACCCCGGCGTTCCAGGCCAAGCTGAAGGTCAACTGGGACAAGGTCTACACGCATCACGATGTGCGGCTGCAGGCTGAGGGGACGATCAAGGTCGTCAAGCTGAAGGCCGAGATGCAGGCCATCCTGGACGACCTGCGGCAGAAGGGCGTCATCCAGCTCGATGTCGTGGGCGAGAACGAGAGCACGCAGAAGATGCTGGACGCGGTCTACACCCACATCCTCAACATGATGTGCGAGCCGGTGCCGATGGGGGCCGGGAGCGCGCCGGCGCCGCCGGTCAAGCCGCCGGCTACCGTCGCGGAGCTCGGCCCTCCGGACTGGTCGATGGGCGTGTTGAGCGACCTCGTCCGGACCTCGGGCGAACGGCTCCGCGGCGGCCCGTCCTGGGACCAGGAGCAGGCGACGACCGCCCGGACCGAGCCGCCATGCGATCCAGCCAGCAAAGCGAAATGGACGCTTTTGAAGGCCGAAGGGGATGAGCTTGGAAGCAATAGAAATTTCCTGTTCGCGGCGCGGAAATATGAGGAAGCGTATGCCGTCTGCCCCATGCCGGAGACGCTGTACCGGATCGCGTCCTGCTACGACGTCATTCAGGAGTACGAAAAGGCCCGTAGTTCCTATGCCCGCTTCCTCCGGGAGGTGGGGGGGGCTCTCGGCGATGAAAGAGGAGCGAGAGCGACGACCAGGCTCTCGGTGGTAACCACGGCCGGCGCCGCCCTGATGGCCGGGAAGGACGCTCTTCGGCGGGGAGAGCTGAACGACGCGCTAGCGTTTTTCGAGGGCGCAGGAGGCACGGCTGGGAGCCTTGAAGCCCTCTACTATTCAGCTGTCACCTGCCGGGAGTTGGGCGACCGGACAAAAGATATTTCTTTTTATGAAAAAGCCCGGGAGCGATTCTCGTTGATGATCTCGATGTTCTCCGAGAATCCCTTTCTCAATGATAATCCGCTCCTTGAAAACCTGCGGATAAAGTCCCACTCCGAACTCGAAATCGTCGGCGCAAGAATGCAGCAGCTCAGATCGGCAACTCCTCCCGTCAAACCCGAGGGGCAGGCGGCGGCGACCGATACCGCGAGAACGGAGCAGACAACCGCCCAGATGGAAACCGCAAGGGCCCAGAGCCAGACCGCTGCCGAGGAGGCACGCCGGGCCCGAAGGGAGGCCGCCCAGGGCGGCGTCCAGGCCTCGCAGACCACGGCCCGGCAGGCCGAACAAGCAACGCAGCAGGCCGTTCAGGCGGAAACGGGCAAGCCGCCAGGCACGGTGGACGCAGGGACCAAACCGCCGACAGGCCAGGACGCGACGACGGCCCAGCTTGAGCAGCAAATCGCTTCCCTGCTGGGGTCCAAGCCTCCGGATGCGACGGGGGGCACGAAGCCGCCGACGACCCCGCCCCCCGCGGGCCAGACGCCTCCGGCCAAGCCGGCGGCCCAAACCCCAGCGGCCCCGGCGGCCAAACCCGCGGCCGCGGCGCCCGAGGTCAAGCCTATTGTCAGCGTGTCGCTCGGATACACGTTCAAGCGGGTTAAGATGTCGGGCAATTACGAGGTCGACATGCGCAAGCGGCTGCGCGAGGACCGGGACATCGTCATGAGCGGGAACATCAGCGGCGTCTTCCAGAAATACGGCGAGGACAAGCGGTTCTTCACGGTCGTGAGCCTTGACGACCCGACCTTCCAGGAGCGTTCGGTCGAAGTCATCCTCGACGGGCAGGACGCCGAGGACTTCAAGAACTACATCAACACGGTGTCGGTCCTGTTCCGCAAGCAGCGCTTCTCGGGGGCGCCGATGACCGGCGAGGTCAAGTTCTTCGCCGACCAGTTCGCCCAGAGCGGGAACCGCCTGTCGTTCCGTTACGGACGCCTCAACGAGGCCTCGACGGAGTGGCTGACCTACGAGTACAAGCCGAAGTGGAGCTTCTACGGCGGGGTGGAGTGGGAAGGCGAGTGGACGAGGACCTCGGACTCGGTGCTGACGCTCGCGCCTCCGGTCCGGCGCCGGACGCTGGAGATCTCGGTCGACGAGGGCAACATCCTGAAGAACAGCGTCAAGGCCCTGGCCATCCAGGTCCGGAACCGGATCTACGGCAAGGACATCCTGAAGGAAGTGATCATCGACTACGACAAGGGCGACCCTCTGCAAGCGCGGTACACGTACATGCACGAGGAGGGCAGCCCGGGCTACAGCTACAAGGTCATTTGGCTGACGACGGACGGCCGCGAGGTCGCGACCGACTGGATGAACCGGGAGAGCCCGTTCATCTACGCCGTCTTCACGGGGAAATAACGATACCGACGGACGATGACGACAAGGAGGACGACCATGAGAAAGATCGCCGGAGCTCTGTTGATCCCGCTCGTCGCGCTCGCGGCGCCGGCCTTCCTGGCCGCCGAGCTCGAGCTCGACTCGGCGCCGCTGCAGATCGGCAACGCCATCCTTTACAAGGACCACTCCGAGGCCAACGCCTACTATTACATGCCCAACCAGCCGCGCCTGGCCTTCTGGCCCGACGGCACCCCCAAGCTGACCTTCCTCAAGTACACCAAGGCCGGCAAGGAGGACGCCAAGGGCGGCATCCTGCACTTCTTCGTCAAGTACGGCCTGACGGACCAGGAGCTGGCCAAGGTCCGGACCGACCTGGCCAAGCAGGTCCCGGGCGCCAAGCTCAAAGGCCCGGTGGTCTTCAAGAAAGGCACCTTTGTCGTCATCTCCGCCGCGGCCGGCGAGGGCGGGGCCTTCACCCGCAAGATCCTCGGCGAAGGCAAGGCCCCGTTGATCACGGGCTCGGAAGTTTCGGTCTCGATCGCCGTGACGCCCGAAGGCGCGGCCTTCCTCGAAGAGGCCCTGCGCCAGCCGACCTATCCGGTCAGCGTCCGATTCGACATGACCTACGAAGGTCTGACCCCGAAATACCAGGCCAACGCGACCATCTCCTGGTCCAAGGCCCGGACCTACTTCGAACAGTACAGGAAGTGGAAGATCTACAAGAAGAAAAAGCTCGGCATCTGGACCTGGTACGTCCACAAGGGCACGGGCGAGGAGCTCCAGATCTCCGACGACCTCCGGTCGGCCGGCGCCGTGGCCATCGACGTCACCGGCGAGGACCAGAACATGGAAGCCATCCTGCAGACCGTGGTCGACCAGGTCATGCGGGAGATGTTCGAGACCAAGATGGAGCTGCCCGGAGAAGGTCAGGAGGAAGGCGAGGGCGGCGGCCAGGAAGGGTCTCAACAAGCCCAGAACCGGCCCTACGGCGTCAGCACGACGATGAAGAGCGTCACCCGGTCCGACAACTGGACGGTCAACCTGACCAAGCGCCTGCGCCAGGAGCGCGAGACCGGGCCCATGGACGCGGGCATCGGCGACACCCTGCGCAAGTTCAAGAGCAACAAGAAGGTCTACGACATCATCAACCTCGACGACCCGGACCTCCAGGACCGGACCGTCCACGCCATCCTCGACGGCGAGGATTTCGATACCTTCAAGCGGTACATCAACTTCGTCACCGTCAGCTTCCGCAAGACCCACACCCAGGGCGAGCCGACGACGCGCGATCTCATCTTCAACGCCAAGTCCTTCGCCGAACAGGGCAACATGCTGGCGTTCGTCTACCCGCGCCTCGGCGAGGGGGCCAACTGGCTCAGCTACGAGTACAAGACGGCCTGGAGCTTCGTCGGCGGCATCAAGGTCGACGGCGACTGGACGCGCTCGGACGAAGCCGCCGTCAACCTCTTCCCGCCGCACCGCTACCGGGAGGTCGATATCATCGCCGACGAGGACAACGTCCGGGCCCACAACATCAAGCTCATCACGGTCGGCTTCAAGAGCAGGATCTTCGACCGCGACAAGACGGGCGAGGTCAAGATCCTGCCCTCCGAGACCCTGCTCACTAAGTATGAGTACGTCCACCAGGAGAACGACATGGGCTTCCAGTACCAGGTCACGTGGCTCCTGGGAGACGGCCGGCGTGTCGTCTCGGGCTGGAAGACGAGCACGGACCCGTTCGTCTACGCCCTGTACGAGGAGAAGTAGCGCCCGGCGTCAGCTGGCCTTGGGCGGGACGAAGCTCATGGCCCGCTCGGCGAGGGCGGTGATCGTCAGCGAGGGATTGACGCCCATGTTGGCGGGGACCGCCGATCCGTCGACGACGTACATGTTCTCGTAGCCGAAGACGCGGTGGCGCGCGTCGACGACCCCGTGGTCCCGGTCCTGGCCGATGATGCAGCCGCCCAGGATGTGGGCCGTCATGGGCATGTTGAACAGGACCTCGGTCAGGGCGTTCTGGGGGATGGCGTCCATCCGCTCGGCCATGCCCCGCAGGGCCTGGTTGGCCTCGGGGATGTAAGTGGGGATCTTCTTCCCGCCGTTCTTCGAAGTCAGTCCTTTTCTGAAGAAGGCCCACCACCGGCGCTTCCTGGACACGGTCAGATAGTTGTCGAGCGTCTGCATGACCAGCAGGATGACGCTGTTGCGGCCCCAGCCGAAGGGGATGCGGATCCTCAGGAACCGCAGCGGGTGGCGGAGGATCATGCCGACGGCCCTGAGCGGCCGTGGGATCTTGCCTCCGCCGTCGGTCATCAGCCCGGCGAACATCGACATGATGTCCGAGCCCTTGGGATAGCGGACGAGCTCGATGTGGGTCGAGTCGTTGACGAACACGCTCGAGGTGATGGATACGCCCAGGGAGTGCTGCTGGTTTTTCCTCGACGTCACTCCCGCCAGGACCTCGCTGTTGGTCCGGACGACGTGGCCCAGGCGGTCGGACAGGGCCGGCAAAGATCCGTTCTCTTTGCAGCGCATCAGCAGCTCGAGGGTCCCGAGGACGCCGGCGGCGAAGACGACGCCCTTGGCCCGCAGCGTGACCTTTCTCTTGAACACGACGTCGGTCGTTCTCTCGGCCATGACCAGGTATCCGCCGTCGCCGTCCGGTTTGACGTCGACGGCCTTATGTTCGGGCACGATGCGGGCCCCGAGACGCTCGGCCAGGTAGAGGTAGTTACGGTCCAGGGAGTTCTTGCCGCCGTCCCGGCAGCCGACCATGCAGTGGCCGGTCATGGTGCAGCCGGTCCGGGCCGGCCCTTTCCCGCCGAAATAGGGGTCGGGGACCTCGACCCCGGGAGGGCCGAAGAACACGCCCACGTCGGTGGCCTTGAAATGCTCCTCCCGTCCGATCTCCCGGGCGTAGTCCCGGAGCATGTGGTCGGTCGGCCAGAACCGGGGGTTCTTGACGACCCCGAGCATCTGCTTGGCGGTTCGGTAATGAGGCGCGAGCTCGGTCTTCCAGTCGGGCGCGATCCCTTTCCATTGAGGGTCCTCGAAAAAGACATCGGGCGGCTCGAACAGAGTGTTGGCGTAGACCAGGCTTCCGCCGCCGACCCCGCTGCCGCCGAGAACGAGGGCATCGTTGAGCGGCCAGATCCGCTGGATCCCGAACGAGCGCAGGGCCGGGGCCCAGAGGAACTTCCAGAAGGCCCAGTTGGTCTTGGGGAAGTCCCGGCCCTGCCAGCGCCTGCCGCTCTCGACGACGCAGACCGAATGGCCTTTTTCGGCCAGCCGCAGCGCGGCGACGCTGCCGCCGAATCCCGATCCTATGACGACGTAGTCGCAGGTCATGAGCTCGTCCGCCGTTGCGGGAGTTATAAACGAATTCCCCGGCCTTTTCAAGCTCTCTTTCACCGCGGTGAGCCGCGATTGACTCGCTCTCCGGACCTGTTGTAGCATTAGCCGGGCGTCCGGGTGTCATCCCCAGGGACGTCCGCTCATCGACAAGGAGACCAGCGATGCGCACGACCGTCAAGAGCCCCCACCTTCCGTTCGGAGATCAGCGCACGGCGCCCTGGTACGGCAAGGACATCATCTCCATCAAGCAGTTCAGCCGGTCCGACCTGGAATACATCTTCGCC
>VGJC01000010.1 GCA_016867635.1 Candidatus Aminicenantota bacterium
ACAGGGTGTCGCCCGTCGAGATGTTCTTGGATGAGCCCATGGCGGCGATGTCCCCGGCGTGGACCTCTTTGATCTCCTTCCGCTTGTTGGCGTGCATCTCGAGCAGCCGCGAGAGCTTCTCCTCCTCGCCCTTGGTCGCGTTCCAAATGGCCTGCCCGACCTTGGCCTTGCCCGAGTAGACCCGGAAGTAGGCCAGGTTGCCGAGGAAGGGATCGTTGGCGATCTTGAAAACGAGCCCGGAGAACGGGGCCTCGTCCGAGGCGGCCCGGGTCTCCGCGGCCTCGGTCCGGGGATGCCGGCCGGTGACCGGCGGGATGTCCACCGGGGAGGGCAGATAATCGACGATGGCCTCGAGCAGGGGGTGGACGCCCTTGTTCCGGAAGGAGGCCCCGTAGAGGACGGGGACGAATTTGAGCGCCAGGGTCCCGCGGCGGACGGCCCCCTTGATCTCCTCGACGGAGGCCTCGACGCCGTCGAGGTACTTCTCCATCAGGGCGTCGTCGGTTTCGCTCAGCGTTTCCAGCATGTCCTGTCTCTTCTCTTCGACTTCCTCCCGGAGGTCGTCCGGGACCTCCCGGACGACGTAATCCGTCCCCAGGATGTCCCGACCCCAGTCGTACTCCTTCCGCTCAATGAGGTCAACGACGCCGCGGAACCCATCTTCCCGTCCCACGGGAATCTGGATCGGCAGGGGCTTGGCCGCCACCCTGGTCCTCAACTCGAGGACCGCCCGTTCCGGGTCGGCCCCGATCCGGTCCATCTTATTGATGAACGCGATGCGGGGGACGCGGTACTTGTCGGCCTGGCGCCACACTGTCTCGGACTGAGGCTCGACACCTCCAACTCCACACAGTATGGCTATCGCGCCGTCGAGCACTCTCAGGGAGCGCTCGACCTCCGCGGTGAAGTCCACATGGCCGGGAGTGTCAATGATGTTGACCCGGTGGTCCCGCCAGTAGCAGGTGGTCGCGGCCGAGGTGATGGTGATGCCGCGCTCCTGTTCCTGCGGCATCCAGTCCATCACGGCCGTTCCCTCGTCCACCTCTCCCATCTTGTAGGTCATACCCGTGTAAAAAAGAAGCCGTTCGGTCGTGGTCGTCTTCCCGGCGTCGATATGGGCCATGATACCGATGTTCCTCACTCTCTCGATCGGGTATGACCGCATCGTACCTTCTCTCCATATCGAACCGGTTCACCCCTTGGACTCTTTCGATGGAGACTACCACTTGTAATGGGCGAAAGCCCGGTTGGACTCCGCCATCTTGTGCGTATCCTCTCGCTTCTTGACCGCTCCGCCGCGGTTGTTCACGGCGTCGATGATCTCGGCCGAGAGTTTTTCCTGCATGCTCTTGCCGCTGCGCTCCGTGGCATACTTGATCAGCCAGCGCACGCCCAGGGAAAAGGACCGGCCGGGCGCGACCTCGATCGGGACCTGGTAATTCGCGCCGCCGACCCGCCGCGACTTCGTCTCGAGGAAAGGCCGGACGTTCTCCAGGGCCTTCTCCAGGATCTTGAGGGGATCCTCCTTGGTCTTCTGCTTGAGGATGTCCATGGTCCCGTAGACGACCTTCTCGGCGGTCGTCTTCTTCCCTTTCCGAAGGAAGAGGTTGACGAACCGGGCGACGACGGTGCTGTTGTAGAACGGGTCGGGGGGGACCTTGCGCTTCTTGATGATTCCGCGTCTCGGCATGGGTCTTCTCCTCTTCTAGGCGGCGGCCCGCTTCTCTTTCGGCCTCTTGGCCCCGTAGCGGGAGCGTGCCTTGAAGCGGTTCTGCACCCCTTCGGAGTCCAGCGTGCCGCGGACGATGTGATAGCGGACGCCGGGCAGGTCCTTGACGCGGCCTCCCCGGATCATGACGATGGAGTGCTCCTGGAGGTTGTGGCCGATGCCGGGGATGTATCCCGTGACCTCGATGTTATTGGTCAGCCTCACACGGGCCACTTTCCGCATGGCCGAGTTCGGCTTCTTGGGCGTGGTCGTGAAAACGCGGGTGCAGACCCCTCTCTTCTGGGGGCAAGATTCCAAGGCCGGGGACTTGCTCTTGTACTTCTTGGGCGTCCGGCCATTCCTGACGAGCTGATTGACGGTCGGCAATGAAAAATACTCCTCTATACAAGTTCCAATTGTAAGTTTTATTCATCCCCGGGAAGATAGTCCTGAGACGAATGGACGGATAATAGCAAATTTCGCCTTCCCTGTCAAGAATTTTGAGGAAATTCCGGGGACCGCCGAGGACCGGCTCAGTCGCCCGGAAGGACCTCCTTCTCCATCGGCCGCAGGAGGGGGTGCATCTCCTCCTTGAGCTCCACGTTCCGGTAGTGCTTGTAGCCCGTTCCGGCCGGGATGAGCCGCCCCATGATGATGTTCTCTTTCAGGCGTCTCAGGTAGTCCACTTTGCCGTAAAGGCTGGCTTCGGTCAGGACACGGGTCGTCTCCTGGAAGGAGGCGGCCGAGATGAAGCTCTCCGTGCTCAGGGCGCTCTTGGTGATCCCCAGGAGCAGGGGCCGGGCCTTGGCCGGCTTGCCGCCCTTTTTCATGACCTTCTCGTTCTCCTGCTGGAAGACGAACTTGTCGATCTGCTCGTCCACCAGGAAATCGGTGTCGCCGACCTCCTCGACCTTGACCCACCGGAGCATCATCCGGATGATGGTCTCGATGTGCTTGTCGTTGATGGGCACGCCCTGGAGGCGGTAGACGGCCTGGATCTCTTTGAGCAGGTATTCGGCCAGCTCCTTCTCCCCGAGGACCCGGAGGATGTCGTGGGGGTTGACCGGCCCGTCCATGAGGGCGTCGCCGGCCCGCATCCGCTCCCCGTCGGAGACGCTCAGATGGGCGCCCTTGGGGACCAGGTATTCCTTCTCCCCTCCCCGCTCGTTGCGGACCATGATCTTCCGGTAGCCGCGGACCAGGCCGCCGATCTGGACGATGCCGTCGATCTCGGAGATGACGGCCGGGAGCTTGGGCCGCCGGGCCTCGAACAGCTCCTCGGCCCTGGGCAGGCCTCCCGTGATGTCCTTGGTGCGGGCCGCCTCCCGGGGGATCTTGGCCAGGATGTCCCCGGCGAAGACCTTTTCCTCGTCCTTGATCTCGAGGTTGGCGCCCGACGGGAGGAAGTATTTCCGGAGGATGACGGGGCGGCCCTTGTCGTCCTTCTTTTTGAGGTCCAGGATCTCGACCTGGGGCTGCAGCTTCTCGTCCTTGGGGTCGATGATGACCTGGGTGATGAGGCCGGTGAACTCGTCCTGGACCTCCTCCATGCTGATCCCGAGCACGACGTCCCGGAAACGGATAGCGCCGGTCTCCTCGGTCAGGATGAAAGTGTTGAAGGGATCCCATTCGGCGAAGGCCTGCCGGGCTTTGATCTCCTTGCCCTCGGGGATGAGGATCTTGGCGCCGTAGGGCACCTGATAGTGCTCCACCTCCCGGCCCCGGTGGTCGAGGATAGCGATGTTGGCGACGCGATTGACGACGACCCGCGTGCCGTCTTGGTTCTCGACGGCCTTGAGGTTGGTGAACTTGATGACCCCGTCGTTCTTGGCCTCGAGCTTGGATTTTTCGGCCCCGCCCATGGCGATGCCGCCGACGTGGAACGTCCTCATGGTCAGCTGGGTCCCCGGCTCGCCGATGGACTGGGCGGCCACGATGCCGGCGGCTTCGCCGAGCTCGACCATCTTTCCGCTGGCCGGGCTCCGCCCGTAGCAGAGCTGGCAGATGCCCCGCTTGGACTCGCAGCTGAGGACGGAGCGGATCTTGACCCGCTCGAGACCGATGTTCTGGAACTCCTGGGCCGTCTTCTCGGTGATCTCCTCGTTCATGTCGACGATGGATCCGCCGGTGTCGGGGTTGACGACTCTTTCCAGGGCCACCCGGCCGACGATGCGGTCGATGAACGGTTCGATGATCTCGCCGTTCTCGACGATCGCCGACACGTTGATGCCCTTCAGGGTCCCGCAGTCGTGCTCGTCGACGATGACTTCCTGGCAGACATCGACGAGCTTCCTCGTCAGATATCCGGAGTTGGCCGTCTTGAGGGCCGTGTCGGCCAGGCCCTTCCGGGCGCCGTGGGTCGAGATGAAATACTGCAGGACGTTCAGCCCTTCCCGCAGGTTGGACACGATGGGCGTCTCCAGGATCTCCCCGGACGGCTTGGACATCAGGCCGCGCATTCCCGCCAGCTGCCGGATCTGCTGCTTGTTCCCGCGGGACCCGGAGTCGGCCATGACGAACAGGGGGTTCAGCTGGGTGCCTTCGAAGCTGATCCTCTTCATGGCCTCGATCATCGCGACGGACACCTTTTCCGTGACCGTCCCCCAGATCTCGATGACCCGGTTGAACCGCTCGCCCGAGGAGATCGTCCCGTCCCGGTAAAGGTTCTCGATGTCCAGGACCTCTTTCTGGGCCTTTTCCACGAGGGCGCTCTTTTCCCCGGGGATGACGAAGTCGTCGATGCCCAGGGAGAAACCGGCCTGGGTCGCGTAGCTGAAACCGAGCGCCTTCAGAGCGTCCAGGATCAGGACCGTGGGCGGGAGGCCGGCCTTGAGATAGGTGTAGAACACGAGGTTCTCGAGGCCTTTCTTGCGGAGCGTGCCGTTGATGAACGGGAAGCCCTCGGGCAGCGCGCCGTTGAAGATGAGGCGGCCGGCCGTCGTTTCGATGAGCTCTTTCTTGATCATCTGAACGGGGCAGGTCATGACCCCCTGGTCGTCGTAATACGTGGACAGGTTCATGAACGGCCCGTTGAATCTGAGCTTGATGCTGGTCTGGAGCTTGATCTCCTTGTTCTCGAGCGCCAGCAAGGCCTCCTCGGGACTGCCGAAGATCCGCCCCTCCCCCTTCTGGCCCTTCTTCTCGAGGGTCAGGTAGTAGCAGCCCAGGACCATGTCCTGGCTGGGGATGGTCAGCGGGCGCCCGTGAGCGGGAGACAGGATATTGTTGGTCGACAGCATCAGGGTCTGGGCCTCGACCTGGGCCTCGACTGACAGCGGGATGTGGACGGCCATCTGGTCGCCGTCGAAGTCGGCGTTGAAGGCCGCGCAAACGAGCGGATGGATCTGGATGGCCTTGCCCTCGACAAGCTGCGGCTCGAAGGCCTGGATGCCCAGCCGGTGGAGCGTGGGGGCCCGGTTGAGGAGGATGGGGTGCTCCCGGACGACCTCCTCGAGGTAGTCCCAGACCTCGGGCTTCTCCTGCTCGTGCCACTCCCGGGCGACCTTGACGCTCGGGACCAGGCCTTCCTTTTCCAGCCTGTTGAAGATGAACGGCTTGAAGAGCTCGAGGGCCATCTTCTTGGGCAGCCCGCACTGGTTGAGCTTGAGCTCGGGCCCGACGACGATGACCGAACGGCCGGAGTAGTCGACCCGCTTGCCGAGCAGGTTCTGGCGGAAGCGGCCCTGCTTGCCGCGCAGGGCCTCGCTCAGGGATTTGAGGGGCCGCCGGTTGGCGCCGAGGTGGACGCGCCCGCGCTTGCCGTTGTCGAACAGGGCGTCGACGGCCTCCTGGAGCATCCGCTTTTCGTTGCGGATGATCAGCTCCGGCGCTTTGAGCTCCATGAGCTTCTTGAGACGGTTGTTCCGGTTGATGACCCTCCGGTAGAGGTCGTTGAGGTCGGACGTGGCGAAGCGCCCCCCGTCCAGACGGACCAGGGGCCGGAGGTCCGGAGGGATGACGGGGACGACGTCGAGGACCATCCACTCCGGATGGTTCCCGGACCGCTTGAGGGCCTTGAAGACCCTGAGCCGCTTGGCGTGGCGGAGCTTGCGCTGCTGGGAGGTCTCCTTCTTCATCAGCTTTCGGAGGCGCTCGGCCTCCTTCTGGATGCTGATCTTCTCAAGGAGGAACTTGATGGCCTCGGCCCCGATGGAGGCCTCGAACTTGTCGCCGTATTTATCCTGGGCGTCCTTGAACTCCTCCTCGTTGAGGAGCTGCTTTTCCTTGAGAGGCGTGTCGGCCGGGTCGATGACGATGTAGGATTCGAAATAGAGGACCTTCTCGAGGTCCTTGATGGACAGGTCCAGGACCAGCCCGATGCGGCTCGGCGGGCTCTTGAAGAACCAGATGTGGGCGACGGGAGAGGCCAGCTGGATGTGCCCCATCCGCTCGCGGCGGACCTTGGACTTGGTGACCTCGACGCCGCAGCGCTCGCAGATGATGCCCCGGTACTTCATCCTCTTGTACTTGCCGCAGAGGCACTCGAAATCGTTGATGGGCCCGAAGATCTTGGCGCAGAACAGGCCGTCCTTCTCGGGCTTGAAGGTCCGGTAATTGATGGTCTCCGGCTTGGTCACCTCGCCCCAGGACCAGCTCTTGATCTTCTCGGGCGAGGCGATGCTTATGCGGACCCGGTCGAAATCGATCCTGGGCCGGGAGAGCGTCATCGGCGGCCTGATATCCATTAGGCTTCTCCTTTGCCGGATTGGGGAATGGCGATGCCCCACGGCAGGACTTCTTCCTTGTCCCCCTTCTCCAGCTCCACGTTCAGGCACAGGCTCTGGAGCTCGCGGATGAGGACGTTGACGGATTCGGGGAGGCCCGGGGTGAACTCCAGGTCGCCCTTGACGATGGCCTCGTAGATCTTGGCCCGCCCTTCGACATCGTCGGACTTGACGGTCAGGAGCTCCTGCAGGGTGAACGCGGCGCCGTAGGCCTCCAGGGCCCAGACCTCCATCTCCCCGAACCGCTGGCCGCCGAACTGGGCCTTGCCGCCGAGCGGCTGCTGGGTGATCAGCGAATACGGGCCCGTCGAGCGGGCGTGGATCTTGTCGTCGACCAGGTGGTAGAGCTTCATCATGTAGATGTAGCCGACCGTGACCTCCTGGTCGAGGAACTCTCCTCCCATGCCGTCGAAGAGCGGGGTCTTGCCGCTCTCGGGCAGGCCGGCTTTCTTGAGCAGCTGCTTGATCTCCCGCTCGCTGATGCCGTCGAAGACCGGCGTCGAGATCCATATGCCCAGGTTCCGGGCGGCCCACCCGGCGTGGGTCTCCAGGATCTGTCCGACGTTCATGCGGGAGGGGACGCCGAGCGGGTTGAGGACGATCTCGACCGGGGTCCCGTCGGGGAGACGGGGCATGTCCTCTTCCGGAACGATCTTGGCCACGATGCCCTTGTTCCCGTGCCGCCCGGAGACCTTGTCGCCCACGGACAGCTTCCGCTTCATGGCGATGAACACCTTGATGGACTGGATGACGCCGGGGGCCAGCTCGTCCCCCTTCTTCAGATTGTCGACCTTTTCCTTGAAGACGGCCCGCAGGGCCTCGATCTGCCGCTTGACCTTCTTGTCGAGGTCCTTGACCTCGCGGTCGCGGTCGTCGTCCTCGTTGAGCTTGAGCTTCAGGACGTCGTCGAAGTCGATCTCCCCCAGGACCTTCTCGGTCAGCTTGGTGCCCTTCTCCAGGGTCAGCCCGCCGGCCTTCTGGGCCTTCTCGACGATCGAGCCCTTGACGAGGGCCCGGACCTTCTCCCACTTCTCGTTCTCTAGGATGACGATCTCGTCCTCGAGGTTGCGCTTGAGCTTGGCGATCTCGTCCTTTTCGATGGCCTTGGCCCGCGGGCCCTTCTCGATCCCCCGCCGCGAGAAGATGCGGACGTCGATGATCGTGCCCTCGACGCCGGGGGAGCAGTAGAGCGAGGCGTCCTTGACGTCCAGGGCCTTCTCTCCGAAGATGGCTTTGAGCAGCTTCTCCTCGGGCGACAGCTGGGTCTCTCCCTTGGGGGCCACTTTGCCGACGAGAACGTCGCCCGACTTCACGTGGGCGCCGATGCGGACGATGCCGTTCTCGTCCAGGTTGCGCAGGACGTTCTCCGGAACGTTGGGGATGTCGCGGGTGATGTCCTCGGGTCCGAGCTTGGTGTCCCGGGCTTCGATCGTCTCCTCCACGATGTGGAGGGAGGTGAAGATGTCTTCCTTGATCAGCTTTTCGCTGACGACGATGGCGTCCTCGTAGTTGTATCCGCGCCAAGGCATGAAGGCGCAGAGGACGTTCCGTCCGAGCGCCAGCTCCCCGCCGTCCGTGCAGGAGCTGTCGGCCAGGACCTGGCCCCGGGTGACCGTGTCCCCTTTGAGGACGATGGGCCTGTGGTTGGTGGACGTGTTCTGGTTGGTCCGCAGGAACTTGGTCAGGAGGTAGAGGTCGGTCCCGACCTCGTGGCTGCGGGGCGAGGCCTTTTCGTCCACCCGGACGATGACCCGCTCCGCGTCGACGAACTCGACGACCCCGGGCCGCTTGCAGACGACGACGTCCCCGGACCCGACGGCCATCAGGCCCTCGATCCCGGTGCCGATGAGCGGGGCCTCGGGACGGAGGAGGGGGACGGCCTGGCGCTGCATGTTCGACCCCATCAGGGCGCGGTTGGCGTCGTCGTGCTCCAGGAAGGGGATGAGAGCGGCCGACAGGGAGACGAGCTGTTTCGGCGAGACGTCGATATAGTGGAGCTGGTCGCGGGGGATGAACTTGAAGTTGCCCCGTTCCCGGGCGCTGACCATGTCGCTCGTGAACCGGCCGCGGTCGTCGACGGCGGCGTTGGCCTGGGCGATGTTGAACTTCTCCTCCTCCCAGGCGGTGAGGTAGAAGCAATGGGGCTCGACGACCGGCAGCTGGCGGACCTTCTGGTCCTTGAGCTTGTCGATGGCCTTGGCCATCTCGTCCTTCTCGACGATGTCGCCGACCTTGCGGTCGCCGCTTCCGGGATGAACGACCTTGACGTAGTCGACGATCCGGCCGTTCTTGACCTTCCGGTAGGGGGTCTCCACGAACCCGTAGTCGTTGACCCGGGCGAAACAGCTGAGCGACGAGATCAGCCCGATGTTGGGCCCTTCCGGCGTCTCGACCGGGCAGAGCCTCCCGTAGTGGGAGGTCTGGATGTCTCGGACCTCGAAGCCGGCCCGCTCGCGGCTCAGGCCGCCGGGGCCGAGGGCCGACAGCCGGCGCTTGTGAGTGATCTCGGCCAGGCTGTTGATCTGGTCCATGAACTGGGAGAGCTGGGAGCTGCCGAAGAACTCCTTGAGGGCGGCGATGACCGGCTTGGAGTTGATCAGGTCCTGGGGCATGGCGGCCGCCAGGTCGGCGGTGATGGTCATCTTCTCTTTGATGGTCCGCTCCATCCTCGTCAGGCCGATGCGGAAGGCGTTCTCGACCAGCTCGCCGATCGAGCGCACCCGGCGGTTCCCCAGATGGTCGATGTCGTCGACCGCCCCCTCCCCGAAACGCAGGTTGAGGAGATACTTGATGACCTCCACGTAATCGAGGGGGGTCAGGGTCTTCTCTTCGAGGGACGTTTCCTGGCCGAGCTTGATGTTGAACTTGAGCCGGCCGATCCGGGAGAAATTGTATTTCTGGGGATTGAAGAACAGGCTGTGGAAGAGGTTCTGCGCGCTCTCGGCCGTGTGCGGCTCCCCCGGCCTCAATTTCCGGTAGATCTCACCCTGGGCCTGGGCCAGGTCCTTGCGGAGGTCCTTCTTGATGGTCGTGCTGACGATCAGGCCGGCCCGGTCCTGTTCGGGGAAGAAGACCTCGAACGGCTCCCCCCGCCCGACGAGCAGGTCGAGCTGGACGTCGTTGATCTCCTCGTTCGTCCGGACCTTGCCTTTGATGCCGGTCAGGGAATAGGCCCCGGCGAGCTCTTTCTTGGCCAGGGGGATGCGGGTGACGCCCGAAGCGGTCAGGGCCGCCAGGACCTCGGGGGTGATCTTCTTCCTGGCCGGAGCCAGGACTTTCTTGCCTTTGGCGTCCATGACATCGGCCGCGGGCGCTTTCCCGACCAGGCTTTCCGTCACTTCCATGAACAGCTTGCCGTCCTCGGGGACGATCCGGTAGACCTTGTGGAAGAGCTTGAGGATGTCCTCGTCCGCGCCGAAGCCCAGGGCCCTCAGGAAGACGGTGGCCAGGAACTTCTTCTTGCGGTCCAGGCGGACCCAGAGGAGGTTCTTCGCGTCGTGCTCGAACTCGACCCAGGCTCCCCGGTAAGGGATGATCTTGGCGATGAAGAAGCCCTTGTTCTCGGCCTGCCGGAAGAACACCCCGGGCGACCGCTGGAGCTGGCTGACCACGACCCTTTCGATCCCGTTGAAGATGAAGGTCCCCTTTTCGGTCATCAGGGGGATGTCCCCGAAGTAGACTTCCTGCTGCTTGATGTGCTTGAGGCGCTTGGTCTTGGCGGCGACGTCCTTTTCCCAGGACACCAGCTGGACCTTGAGCTTGAGGGGGATGGAGAAGGTGTAGCCCTTCTGGATGCACTCCATGGGGCTGTACTTGATCTTCAGCCCGACGCTGTCCCCGCAGTGCTCGCAGAGCGGCAGCTCGATCTTCCTTATCGCGGCGCAGTAGGGACAGATCTCCTTCTCGGTGAGCTCGGCGTCGGCCGGCAGGAGAGTGTCGCAGGCCTTGCACCGGGGGCGGGAGTTCTCCACGCCCTTGAGCCGTCCGCACTTGCATTCCCAGGTCCCGATCGAAAAGCTGAGGAACTCCAGTTCGGTCGTCTCCTTGAAATCGGAGATGGGAAAGACGTCCTTGAACGCCGCCTGGAGGCCGGTTTCCTTGCGCTCCTCGGGCAGGAGTTCCATTTGGAGAAAATCGGCATAGGACTTCGTTTGAATGTCCAGAAGGTCGGGCATGGGGAAGACCGCCTTGATCTTCGAGAAGTCGACCCTCTCCCGGTTCGCTGTTTTTGGTTCTTTGAGCATGCTCACTCTCTAAGAAAGAGTTGGAGTGTCGTCGTTCCCTCCATCCGAAAGGGCTGGTCCGACAACCGGTTCACTTGTCACTGAAGCTCGATCGTGGCTCCGACTTCCGCGAACTTCGCCTTGATGGCTTCCGCCTCTTCCTTGGTCACGCCCTCTTTGAGGGACTTGGGGGCGCCATCGACGAGGTCCTTGGCTTCCTTGAGGCCGAGGGAAGTGACTTCCCGGACGACCTTGATGACGTTGATCTTCTTGTCGCCCACATTCTTGAGGATGACGCTGAACTCGGTCTTCTCCTCGGCCGGCTTGGCGTCGGCCTGGGGGGCGGCGGCGGCGGCGACGGGGACGGCGGCGGCGGCGCTGATCCCGTACCGGGTCTCGAACTCCTTGATGTAATCCGAGAGCTCCAGGATCGTCAGGGTGTCGAGGTGGGTGAAAAACTGTTCCTTGGTGAGTTTTTCCATGTCACGAGTCTCCTTTATTAAGCTTGGGTCTGATCGACCGCTTGGGGTGTTCTTTCGCTGTCCTTCTTCTTTTTCAGCTCGCCCAGCAGCAGGCCCACTTGGCCCAGGGGGGCCTGCAGCACGCGGAGCATCTGGACGAGAGGCTGGGCCATCATGACGGCCAGCCTGCCGACGAGCTCGTCGCGGGAGGACAGACGGCAGATCTCGTCGAAACGCTCGGGCGCCATGTACTGGCCCTCGAGGACGCCGGCCTTGACCGCGAGGACCTTCCCTTGATTGGAGAAATCCTTGAGGATCTTGGCCAGGCCGATCGGCTCCCGGGCGGCGAAGGCGATGGCCGTGGGCTTCTGGAAAAAGGGCCGGAGGGCCACCGGGGCCTTGTCGCCCAGGGCCTTCAGGGCCAGCCGGTTCTTGATGACCTTGTAGGAATAGGAGTTCTTCCGGAGGAGCTTGCGCAGCTCCACCGCCTGGGAGACTTTCAATGTCTTGAAATCCACCAGGTAATACGTCGCGTTGGCGTCGAACAGGCCTTCGAGGCCCTTGATGATGGTCTGCTTGGCTTCCTTTTTCACGGCGGCTTCTCCTCTTCTCCTAGCTCTCTAGGCTTTCTTCGGAAATCCTGAAGGACGGACCCATCGTCGACGAGAGGAAGGCCGAGCGGACATACTTGCCCTTGGCGGCCGCCGGCTTGGCGTGGAGGATGGCCTGGATGAAGGTCCGGACGTTCTCCAGAAGCTTGTCCTCGGGGAAGGACACCTTGCCGACGGGGGAATGGACGATGCTCGTCTTGTCCACGCGGAACTCGACCTTGCCCGCTTTGGTCTCCTCGACGGCCTTCCGGATGTCAAAGGTGACCGTCCCGGACTTGGGGTTGGGCATCAGGCCCTTGGTCCCCAGGACGCGGCCGAGCTTGCCGACGCCGCGCATGACGTCGGGGGTGGCGATGACGACGTCGAAATCGATCCATCCCCCGGCGATCTTCTCGATGATCTCGTCGCCGCCGGCGTGGTCGGCCCCGGCCTCCTCGGCCTCCTTGATCTTCTCGCCGGAGGCGATGACGCAGATCTTCTTCGTCTTGCCCGTGCCGTGGGGCAGGACGACCGTCCCGCGGACCATCTGGTCGGAATACTTGGGGTTGACCCCGAGCCGGATGGACATGTCGACCGACTCGTCGAATTTGGCGAAGTGGGCCTTCTTGACGAGGCTGACGGCTTCCTCCATCGAGTATGTCCGGGGCTCCGTTCCCTTGAGCTCCCGGGCCTTTTGGGTGTTCTTGCCGAGCTTAGTCACTGATGATCTCCAATCCCATGTTCTTCGCGGTCCCCTCGATGATCTTCTTGGCCGCCTCGACATCGTAGGCGTTGAGGTCCGCGAGCTTCGTCCGGGCGATGTCCTCGATCTGCTTCCAGGTGACCTTGCCGACCTTGTCTTTGTTCGGCGCCCCGGAGCCCTTGGCGATCCCGGCGGCCTTCTTGAGGAGGTAGGACGCGGGGGGGGTCTTGACGAGGAAGTTGAAGGACTTGTCCTTGAAGACCGTGATCAGCACGGGGACCACGGTCCCGTCGTCCATCTTGCCGGTCCGGTCGTTGAATTCCCGGACGAACTGCATGATGTTGACCCCGTGCTGCCCCAGGGCGGGCCCGACGGGAGGGGCCGGGCTGGCCTGGCCGGCGACGATCTCCAGCTTGATCTTGGCGATGACTTCTTTCGACATCTCGTCCTCCTAAAGCTTTTCCACCTGCAGGAATTCCAGCTCGACGGGGGTGGACCGGCCGAAGATGGTGACCATGACCTTCATCGTGCTCCGCTCGTGGTTGACCTCTTCGACGATCCCGTTGAAGTTGAAGAACGGGCCGTCGATGATGCGGACGGCCTCGCCCTTCTCGAACGAGTGCTTGGGCTTGGGCTTCTCGGAGGTCGTCTCCATGTGCTCGACGATCTGGCTGACGTCCTTTTTGCTCAGGGGCGTCGGGGTCCGGCCGGAACCGACGAAGCCCGTCACCTTGGGGACCTGCCGGATCATCAGCCAGTTCTCGTCGTTCATCTCCATTTCGACGAGGATGTATCCGGGATAGGACCTCTTGGTGGTAACGACCTTCTTCCCTCCCCGGATCTCGATGACGTCCTCGGTCGGGATGATGATCTGCCCGACCTGGCCCTCGAGATCGAGCTCGAGGACCTTCTGCTTGATGGTCTCGGCCACGAACTTCTCGAAGCCCGAGTAGGTATGAACCACGAACCAATTCTTTGCCATGACCCGTTTCCTTGCGATCAGCCGAACAGCGATTTGATCTGGGCGATGACCCAGGAGAAAATGACGTCCATGAAGAACAAGTAGAACCCGAAGAAGACCGTGGCGGCGAGGACGACGATCGTCGTGCTGGTGACCTCCGTCTTGGAGGGCCAGGTGACCTTCTTGACCTCCGCCTTGACCTCTCTCAGGAAATTCACGAACCTTTTGTACCAGGGAAGCTTGTCATTCATGGCTTGTCCTCGATCCTTGTGGAGCGCCCGGGCCCTCCGTATCGCCCTCCGGAACCGTCACGACGGGCCCGAAGGGGCGGCAATGGCAGGTGAGGCAGGACTCGAACCCGCAACCTGCGGTTTTGGAGACCGCTGCTCTACCACTTGAGCTACTCACCTGTCGTTCTCTCCTCTCGCCCTTCTACTTGGCTTCCTTGTGGGGCGTATGCTTCCGGCAGTAGGGGCAGAACTTCTTGGTCTCGAGCTTTTCCGTCTGCGTCTTCTTGTTCCTCGTCGAGGAATAATTCCGGCGCTTGCAGCCGCCGCACTGGAGCGTGATGATCTCTCGCATGGTCAACCTTCCCTCAGGAACTCCTCTCCTTCCGCCGGGCCTGCCGGGCGCCGACGGTCCGCGTCTCTATGGTCGAAAAAGCCCAAGACCAGAATCGAACTGGTGACCCCGTCCTTACCAAGGACGTGCTCTGCCGACTGAGCTACTTGGGCCCGCAACGCCTGCCGAAGAGCGGGAAACGGGGATCGAACCCGCGACATTCAGCTTGGAAGGCTGACGCTCTACCAACTGAGCTATTCCCGCGGAATAAAATGGGCAGGGAAGGATTCGAACCTCCGAAGCGTTTCCGCAACGGGTTTACAGCCCGTCCCATTTGGCCACTCTGGAACCTGCCCGAATCAACAACCATGCTCGACGCCCTCTTCAAAGCCAGCGAGAGGATTCGAACCCCTGACCCGCTGATTACAAATCAGCCGCTCTACCACCTGAGCTACGCTGGCGCACCTACGATCTCGATCGCCCGATCCCTCAAAAAAAATGCGGAAATGCAGAACAGAATAAGAAAAATGGAAAAACCTACTCTCCTCGAGCTCGAAATTGTTCTTTTTTCAGAGAGTTAATCTGAAATCTACAGAACGACGAACTCCATCCTAGAGGATTTTCAATTCTTTGTCAAGGCCTTCTTTTGATGGCCGGCCTCATCTGTCTGGCTTTCTCCACCTGGCGGCCGAGGTTCCTGTAGAAATCGACCGTAAAGAGCAGGTAGCGGGCCTTCTGGACGGGCGACAGGACCTCGTCGAGGGCGGCCTCGGCCTCCTCGTCCATCCGCCGGACGGCCAGCCGCTCGGCCCGGACACGGCCGACGAGCTCGAGGATCCGGGCCTCCCCTTCCCCCCCCTCCTCCAGGGCGACCCTGAGGTCCATGAGGCCGAGGTTCATCCGCCGCTGGGATTCGGCCTTCTCCCTTTCGATCCGGGTCAGGACGGGGAAGAGCCTGCCCGTTTGGGTATCGGTCAATTCGAGGGCCTGGGTCAGCCGGAGCAGGTAAAGCGTGCTGATGTTCTCCCTGAGCCTCGTCCGGGCTTGCGGGTCCGTCTGGGCCGCGGCCCAGGTCCCCAGGAAGGCGAAGAGGGCCAGCGCGGCGATGAGTCGATCTCTGTTCATGGTCTCACTCCTCGATCGGTCTCGGCTTCCAGCTCGGAAGCGATGAAACGCAGCTCCTCTTCGCTCAACCCTTCCCAAAAGAGGGGGTCGTCGGCGAATGGAGCGGGGATGTCTTCGTCGGGGCCGACGGTCAGCTCCTCGATGGAGGCGCTGACCATCCGGTCGAGCCGGCCCGCGAGATCGGGGTCGTCCTCGGCTTCCAGGAGGATCGAGGCCAGGGAGCTGCCGTTCGGGAACCAGGCGGCGTCCTGTTCGGCGCCGGGACGGAGGAACCCGATATAGATGGCCGCGGCGACGACGACCAGAGAGGCGGCCCCGGCCCAAGCCCATCTCCGGTGTCCAAGCCGGGGGGCGGTCCGGGCCGGGGGGGCGGGCGAGGCCAGCCGGCGCTCGAGCCGCCTGCCGAAATCCGGCCAGTACCCAGGCGGGGGGTCGTCCGCCGGGCGGCTCCGGGCCCCGTCGGCGATGAGCTCGAGGTCCCCGAGATAGGCCCGACAGTCGGCACAGCCCGCGAGGTGACCCTCGAGACGGGCCTTCCGGGAGGCGGGCAGGGCCCCGTCCAGGTCGTCCGAGACCCACCTTCGCGCTTTATCGCATCTCATATCAGGACCTCCCCAGGAATGGTTCGAGGCGGGCCCGGAGCAGCTTGCGGGCCTTGTGCAGCCTCCAAGAGACCGTGTTTTCCGAACAGCCCAGCATCTGCGCCGCCTCGGCGTGGCTCAGCCCCTGATCCGCGACGAGCCGGAAAGAGGCTTGGAAATGCGGGGGCAGGGCCCCGACGGCCTCCTCGATGCGGGCCGAGAGCTCGTGGCGGACGGACCTCTCCTCGGGCGAATCCGGGGAGCCCGAGTCGATGAGGTCGTCGCGGAACTCGGCCCGGCCCTTCTCCCGGCCCCGTTTCTTGAGGAAGCTCAGCGCCGTGTTGACGGAGATCCGGTAGAGCCAGGTCGAGAAGCGGGCTTTCATGTTGAAGGACTCGAGCGAGCGGTAGGCGGCCAGGAAGGCCTCCTGGGCCAGGTCGTCGGTATCCGAAGCGTCGCGGGTCATCGAATGAATGATCCTGTACACTTTCTGCCGATGGCGCCGGACGAGCTCGGCGAAGGCCTCCCGGCTCCCCTGCCGGGCCTCCTGGACCAGGACCTCGTCCGGGCGCTCATCCATCTCGTCCTCACTCCATTAGACCTTTATTATACAGAATCCTTTGCGGTCCCGAGACCCGAGGGTCGAACGAGCGCCGCCGCGAGCGAGACGACCGCAGGGACCGAGGCCGAGGGATGTCGCCGACGGGAGCATAAAGCGGTGATTTAGCCGGGAAGCGGGACGGACGAGGGGACCCTCGAAGAGGGCGGCTCACGATGTCTGAGCCTGCTATCCTGAGGGCTGGTCTGGATCCCGCGAGTTTCGTGGGCCGCCGAGCCCGTCCCGCTGGGAGGCGTGAAAAATCACCGCGCGGACGGAGGAGATGTCCCGAGACCCGAGGGTCGAACGAGCGCCGCCGCGTTGACAAGGCCGCGGACGTGCTGATATTATGCCCTTCTTCTCTCGAACGCTGGAAAAGGCTGGACTCCATGATCGAACGCTACACCCGCCCCGAGATGGGCGCCGTCTGGACCGACGAGAACAGGTACCGCAAGTGGCTCGACGTCGAGCTCGCGGTCTGCGAGGCCTGGGCCCGCCTCGGCAAGGTGCCCCCCGGGGCCCTCCGCGAGATCCGGTCCAAGGCCGGCTTCTCCGTCAAGCGGATCGACGCGATCGAAAAAGTCGTCAAGCACGACATGATCGCCTTCCTGACCTCGGTCGCCGAGAAGGTCGGTCCGTCTTCCCGCTACGTCCACGTCGGCCTGACGTCCTACGACGTCGTCGACACGGCCCTGTCCCTGCTCATCCGGGAGTCCCTGCAAAAGCTGCTGGGCCCGCTCGGCGAGCTCCGCCGGCTCCTGAAAAAGCAGGCCCTGAAGCACAAGAAGACCGTTTGCATGGGCCGGACCCACGGCATCCACGCCGAGCCGGTGACCTTCGGCTTCAAGCTCCTCGTCTGGTACGAGGAGATCGGCCGCCACATCGCCCGCTTCGAGCGGGCCGTCGAAACGATCTCCGTCGGACGGATCTCCGGGTCCGTGGGGACCTACATCCACCTCGACCCCCGCGTCGAGAGGATCGCCCTGCGGAAGCTCCGGCTGGCCCCGGCCAAGGTCTCGACCCAGGTCCTCCAGCGGGACCGTCACGCCGAGGTCCTCTCGACCCTGGCTTTGCTGGCCTCGACGATCGAGAAGATCGCGGTCGAGATCCGGCACCTCCAACGGACCGAGGTCCTCGAGGTCGAGGAGCCGTTCACCAAGGGCCAGAAGGGGTCCTCCTCCATGCCCCACAAGAAGAACCCGGTCCGCTGCGAGCGGGTCTCGGGCCTGGCCCGCCTCGTCCGGGCCAACGCCCAGGTCGGTCTCGAGAACGTCGCCCTGTGGCACGAGCGGGACATCTCCCATTCCTCGGCCGAACGGGTCGTCTTCCCCGACTCCTTCATCCTCACCGACTTCCTTCTGGCCGAGGCCCTCGACATCATCGGCCACTGGGTCGTCCATCCGGACAGGATGAAAGCCAACATCGGGGCCACCCGCGGCCTGATCTTCTCGCAGGGCGTGCTGCTGGCCCTGACGCGCCGGGGCATGAGCCGCGAGGAGGCCTATCGGATCGTCCAGAGGAACAGCCTGAAAGCCTGGGAGGAGGGCCTCGACTTCCGCAAGCTCGTCGCCGTCGACCCGGACATCGCCCGGCGGCTCGACCCGGCCGACGTCGACGCCTGCTTTTCCCTGGCCCCGTATCTCGACAAGATCGATTTCATCTTTGAAAGGGTTTTCCGCCGATGAGAGTCAGGATCCTCGTATCGTTCAAGGACAGTGTTCTCGACCCCCAGGGCCAGACCGTGAAGAACGCCCTTCACACCATGGGCTACGCCGCCGTCAAGGACGTCCGGCAGGGCAAGGTCTTCGAGATCGAGCTGGAAGGGATCGCGAGAAAGGAGGCCGAGGCGCTCATCCCCGAGATCTCCCGCAAGGTCCTGGCCAACCCCATCATCGAGAAGTTCGACTGGCAGCTCCTCAAGTGAGGGAAGGCGTCATGAGATTCGGGGTCGTCCAATTCCCGGGTTCCAACTGTGACTTCGACACGTTCCACGTCCTGAAGGACGTCATGGCCCAAGACACGGTCATGCTCTGGCACAAGGACCACGACCTCCAAGGCGCCGATTGCGTCGTCCTTCCCGGAGGGTTCTCCTACGGGGACTATCTCCGGTCGGGGGCCATCGCCCGCTTCTCCCCTCTCATGCAGGAGGTCAAGGCCTTCGCCCGCAAGGGAGGACATGTCCTGGGCATCTGCAACGGGTTCCAGATCCTCCTCGAGCTCGGCCTCCTTCCGGGGGCCATGCTCCGCAACAAGAACCTCAAGTTCCTCTGCCGTCACGTCCACATCCGCCTCGAGAACGACCGGACGCCCTTCACGCGGGCCGGCCGCCGGGGGCAGGTCCTGAGGATCCCCATCGCCCATTTCGACGGCAACTACTACGCCCCTCCGCGGACCCTCGCGGAGGTCGAGAGGAACCGGCGGGTGGTCTTCCGCTACTGCGAGCCCGACGGGACGCTGACCGAGGACGCCAACGTCAACGGGTCCCTCGCGAGCATCGCCGGGATCGTCAACGAGGGCGGCAACGTCCTGGGCCTGATGCCCCATCCCGAAAGGGCCTCGGAGGCCCTCCTCGGGAGCGAGGACGGCCGGGTCGTCTTCGATTCCCTCATCCGGAGCCTCGGCGCCCGCCGGCCCCGAAACCCGGTCCCCGCCTCCCGCGAGAAGGTCGGCCATGATCGATAAAACGATCCTCGAGCAGCACGGTTTGAACGAAGAGGAATACCGGCTCATCGTCGAGCTCATCGGCAAGGAACCGAACCTGACCGAGCTCGGGATCTTCTCGGTCATGTGGTCCGAGCACTGCGGCTACAAGAGCTCCCGGGTCCACCTCAAGAAGCTCCCGACCGAGGGCCGGAGGGTCGTCCAGGGCCCCGGGGAGAACGCCGGGATCCTCGACATCGGCGACGGGCAGGTCGTCGTCTTCAAGATCGAGTCGCACAACCACCCCTCGTTCATCGAGCCCTACCAGGGCGCGGCCACGGGCGTCGGGGGCATCCTGCGGGACATCTTCACCATGGGGGCCAGGCCGATCGCGGTCCTGGACTCCCTCCGCTTCGGGCCGCTGTCGGAGCCCGGGAACAGGACGGTCATGGAGGGCGTCGTCTCGGGCATCGCCGGCTACGGCAATTCCATCGGCGTCCCGACGGTCGGCGGGGAGATCTATTTCAACTCGTGTTACGACCTCAACCCCCTGGTCAACGTCTTCTGCCTCGGGCTGGCCGACAAGGACAAGATCTTCTACGCCAAGGCCGAGGGGCCCGGGAATCCCGTTCTCTACGTCGGGGCCAAGACCGGGCGGGACGGCATCCACGGCGCGACCATGGCCTCGGCCGAATTCGGCAAGGAGACCGAGCATAAGAGGCCCAACGTCCAGGTCGGGGACCCGTTCAAGGAGAAGCTCCTCCTCGAGGCCTGCCTCGAGGTCATGGACCGCGGCCTCATCGTCGGCATCCAGGACATGGGCGCGGCCGGCCTGACCTGCTCATCGACCGAGATGGCGGCCAAGGGCGGCCTGGGCATCGAGATCGACCTCGACCTCGTCCCCCAGCGCGAAGCCGGCATGACGCCCTACGAGATCATGCTCTCCGAGTCCCAGGAGCGGATGCTCCTGGTGGCGACGGCGGACAAGGTCGCGGAGGTCCAGGCCGTCTTCTCCAAGTGGGACCTCGACGCGCCGGTCATCGGTCACGTCGCCGAAGGCGGGCGGATCCGGGCCAAGTTCAAGGGCCGGGTGGTGGTCGACGTTCCCGTCGACGCCGTGGTCAACCTGTGCCCGGCCTACCGGCGGCCGAGCCGCCCCCCCTCCCCTCTCCCGGGCAAGGCGCCCCTGCCCGCCCTGCTCCTGCCGAACGATTACGACCGGGCGTTCCTGGACCTTCTTTCTTCGCCGACCGTCGCCGACAAGGAGTGGGTCTTCCGGCAGTACGACCACATGGTCCAGGTCAACACGACCCTGCTCCCGGGCGCGGACGCCGCCGTTCAGAGGATCAAGGGGTCGCGCAAGGCCCTGGCCATGACCGTGGACGGCAACCCCCTCTACACGCAGCTCGATCCCCGGACCGGGGCCAAGATCGCGGTCGCCGAGGCCTGCCGGAACCTGGCCTGCGTCGGGGCCCGGCCGATCGGGGTCACCAATTGCCTGAACTTCGGCAACCCCGAGAAGCCCGAGGTCATGTGGCAATTCGAACAGGTCGTCGACGGCATGGCCGAGGCCTGCCGGGCCTTCGACATCCCGGTGACGGGAGGGAACGTCAGCTTCTACAACGACACGGAAGGCCTGTCCATCTACCCGACCCCCGTCCTCGGGGTCGTCGGCCTCATCGAGGACATCCGCAAGGCCGTAAGCCCCGGGTTCAAGGGGCCGGGAGACGCCGTCCTCCTCGTCGGGGAGAACAAGGAAGGATTGGGCGGGACGGAGTTCCTCAGGGTCGCCCACGGCCTCGAAACCGGGGCGCCGCCGCAGATCGACCTGGAGCTCGAGAAACGGGTCCAGGAGTATTGCCTGTCGGCCATCGAGGCCGGGCTGGTCCGCTCGGCCCACGACCTCTCCGAGGGCGGCCTGGCCGTCGGCTTGGCGGAATGCGCCTTCCACGGCCGCGGCCGGACCGGCTGCTCCGTCTCGCTCGAGGACGCCGTCCGTCCGGACACGCTCCTTTTCGGCGAGGCCCAGTCCCGCGTTCTCCTGACCTGCCGCCCGAAGAACCTGGCCCGGCTCGAAGAGATGGCCAAGGAGCAGGGCGTGCCGGTCAAGGCCATCGGCCGGACGGGCGGGGCGCTCATCGCCGTCGATCACCGCGGCCGCGGGCTCGTGCGGGTCAAGGTCGAGGACGCTTTCCATCACTGGAAGAACGCCGTGCCGGACCGCTTCAAGGTCCGGACCGAGGAGGGGCCATGAGAGGATTCGATTTCCGCAGCCCGGCCAAGAAAGGGAAGATCGCCGTCTTCCTCTCGGGACGCGGCTCCAACTTCGAGGCTCTCCGCGAGGCCGTGGACGAGGGCCGGATCAACGCCGCGATCGCCCTGGTTTTCAGCAACAAGGCGGACGCGCCGGGTCTCCTGAAAGCCCGGGAAGCCGGCCTGGAGACGCTGTTCCTCGATCCCAAGGCCCACGCGAACCGGGAGGAATACGACCAGGCCATCGCCCGCGAGCTGGACAAGAGAGGCGTCGATCTCATCTGCCTGGCCGGGTACATGAAGGTCCTGACGCCGGGGCTCTGCGAAGCCTTCAAGCATAGGATCCTCAACATCCACCCGGCCCTTCTGCCGGCCTTCCCCGGTCTTCACGTCCAGCAGAAGGCCATCGATTGGGGGGTCCGCGTCTCGGGCTGCACGGTCCACTTCGTCGCCGCCGAGGTCGACATGGGCCCGATCGTCCTTCAGGCGGTCGTCCCCGTCCTGCAGGACGACACCGAGGAGACGCTGGCGGCCCGCATCCTGGTCGAGGAGCACAGGATCTACCCGGAAGCCGTCCGGCTCTTTTTCGACGGCCGGCTCGGGATCGAGGGCCGGAGGGTCTTCATTCTCGAGCCGGGGGACTAGAGCGCCCCGGTCCGGCCCCTTCGCGCTAAGCCATGCTTCTGAGCCTCAGAAAGATCCCGGCGGCCGTCCGGCTCACCCTGGGGACCGTCCTCCTGGTTTTCATCGCGACCTGGCTGGCCATCGACCGGGCCGAGCGCCTGGGCCGCATACGGAACCGGCCCGGGTGGCTGACCGTGGAGGCCTCTCCCCTCGCGGTGGTCGGACAGCCCTTCGAGCTGCGCGTCGCGCTCGACGACCTGCCCGGCGCCGAGAAGATCGTCTGCGGCCTGCGCTGGACGGCATCGGACCGCAGGATAAGCGGCGGGCTGGCTTCGGCGGGCCCGGCCCGGGAGACCCGCGGCGGGGAAACCCTCTCGTTCCGGGTCGAGGTCAAGGACAACGAGGAGATGCGCTTCGTGGCCGCGGTCATCTATCTGTCCCCGACCGGGAGATGGCAGGACCGGACCCGGGGGGCTTCGACCGAGCTCATCCCGGTCCGCCCGGCCGGATTCGAAGGGGAGATCCCTCCGCCCAGGGTCCTGGGGACCTACCCGACTCCGACGCCGGAGGAGGAAGCCCGAAGGGATTCGAGGAGGGAGGCCCGCGGGGGAGCGCTCAACGTGTTTCTGAGGCCTCTTCTCGTCTTCGCGCTTGTGGCCGCGGGGGTTCTCTGCGCCGTCCTGGCCGTCCGGCAACGCCGCGGCCGGCCGCGGGGGGGGCGCCTCGCCCACGCGGCCTGGGCGGGCTTCGCCCTTCTGATGCTTCTCTTCGGCATCCTGGAAGCGTTCGACGTCCCCGGCCGAGTGACGGAGTGGGTCCGGCTGGCCTCCATGGAGCACAACGTCTACGAGCTGCGCCGGCCGGCCCAGGGCGCCGTGGCCGTCGCCGCGGCGGTCGGAGCGGCGTCCCTGTTCCTTTATTTAATAAGGGCGGCCTCGAAGTCCCGTGACCACCGATGGCTCTGGGCCACGGGGATCGGCGTTGTCGTCTATCTTTCGCTGACCCTGGTCGGGATGCTGTCGTTCCACCCGGTCGACGTCCTCAGGAGCATGTCGCTCGCGGGCGTCTCCCCTTTTCATGCGGCCCGGGGAGCCGGGGCGGCCCTTGCGCTGCTCACGGCGGCCCTGGCGTTGCGGTCCGCGAAGCGGACCGCCGGCTACTGAAATATCTTGGGGGGAAGGATCCCCGGCGCGCGGCCGAAGACCTTGGCGTAGAGCTCGGGATAGGCGTCCTTGCCGCCGAGAAGCAGGCAGGCGAGCGGCATGGCTCTCTTCGCCAGCCGCGACATCTCGGCGGTCGTTCTCCGGATCTCCCACTGGGCCGTGGCGTCCTCCCGCAGCCGCGACATGTGGTAGAGCTCGCGGATGTTGAGCTTGAGGAGGGCCCTGCGCCGGTGAGCGTTGGTGAGGACGTAGTCGGCGGCCGGACCCGCGCCCTTCTCCAACGCGGCGTGGGCCTCGTCCGTCCGGGCGACGGTCGCCAGGAATTCCTTTTCGGCCCCTATCTCGCGGACCGACGGCGGGACCGTGACGCCCAGCGCCGGGTCGTAGCGCTGGGTCGTCAAGGTGGCCATCCGGTGCCTCTTGAGCTGGGCGAAACACGAAGCGGAGACGACGAGGTCGTAGGTGAGGTCGGCGTGCTCGAACTCGCGGAGCGGGAAATCGTAGAACTCCATGCGCTCGAGGGCCAGCCGGATGAGGCCCCGCCGCCGGCGGGCGCCGGCGGCCTTGACCCGGGAAAGGCCCTCCGTGTAGGACAGGCGGCCGGCGCTGTAGAGAAGCGCGGCCAGGATCCGGTCGTCGCCGTCGGCGGGATGCCCGGCCAGGACGACCTCCTTTTCCCTTGACCCGCGCCGGGGCCCGGCGGACGGGCTGGCCGCGATCCCTTCGGCGGCCGCCGCGATGTCGCCGTAGGTCTTGGCGTCGAAATCGCCGGCCTCGGTGAACAGGAGGATGGACGGCGCGACCTCTTTGGCCAGCCGGTAGAGCTCAGCGTTCAAGGCCCGAACCTCCGCCAGGCTCTTGGCCGAGAACCTCCGGATGAGGAGCTCGAGATTGCGGGCGTTGATGGTCATGCCCAGCTGACCCTCGGTGGCCAGGCTCACGGCGTAGCGGGCGTCCTCCTTGGCCCAGCCGTCGAGGACGGCGTGATTCCTGGGATCCCGGGCTTCCTCCCGGTATTTCCCGAAGATGTAAGGCCTGAGCTGCTTGTAGAGACGGCGGTAGAGGGCGTTCTGGGCCTTGACCGTGTCCTCGAAGAGCGCCTGAAGCCCCGCCCGCCGGACCTCCTCGGGGACGACGTGATCCTCCCCGAGGGTGATATAGCGCTGGGATTTTTCGGTGAAGGAGCAGAGCCGGAAGCGCTCGATCTCCTCGATGGCCAGGCGGCTGACCCCGATGACGTCGAAGTTGAAGACGGCGTGCTCGGCCACGGAGTGGTGGCCCATCTTGAAGATGATGGTCCGGTTGGAGCGGCGCGCCCGGTCGACCTCGGCCCGGGCCGCGGCCCGCAGCTCGTCGGCCGGGCGGGGGTCGCGCGAGATGCGGGCGTAGGAGGCCGACAGTGTCTCGGGCGTCACGTCCTCGCGGGGCGGGGCATGCCGCTTGAGCTCCTCGATGACGGAGCTGTCGACGTTGTAGCCGGCCAGGACGACGCGCATGGAACCTTTATAGAAAGGCCGCCCCAAAAAGTCAACCCGGCCTAGCGGTCGCCTTCGGCGGGGACGCTCCTCTCGCGGAGCACCCCCGCCCCGCTGCGTTACCGTCCCTCGCCTCGTGCAAGAGGTGCCGCAACGGTATCGTCTCCGTCCGCGCGGTGATTCTTTTCGCCTCCCGGCGGGACGGATTCGGCGGCTCACGAAACTCGCGGGATCCAGACCAGCCCTCAGGATAGCAGGCTCAGACATCGCGAGCCGTCCTCTGCGAGGAGGCCCTCATCCGTCCCGCCGTCCGGCTGAATCACCGCTTTATGCTACCCTCGACGACACCGTCGCAGCCCTTCATCCGCAGATCCGAGGGAGGCCACGGCCGCGCGGGCGGGGGGCCCCCGCTCCGCTGCGCCGCCGTCCCTCGCCTCGTGCAAGAGGCTGCGGAAGGGCCTCGGGGCATCCTCTCCGTCCGCGCGGTAATTCTTCACGCTGTCCCGGGCCGGATCCGGTTGGAATGGGCCGCGTATCCGGCCCGATCCAGCTAAATTACCGCTTTATGCTCCCGTCAAGGACGCCCCTGCGGCCCTTCTTCCGCAGCATCGAGGGAGGTCATGGCCGCACGACCGCTCTCCGCCAGAGGCCCTCCTTCCCCGCCGGGCGGGATTGGAGTAACCTAGGAGCGGAGGGACAGGACGATGAAGAACCGCGAGATCGCCGAGCTGTTCGAGCGCATCGCCGACGCCCTGGAGGTCAAGGGCGAGACGGGCTTCAAGGTCGTCGCTTACCGGAAAGGGGCGCGAATCCTCCAGGACATGGCCGAGGACGTCGAGGCCGTCGCTCGGGAGGGGCGCCTGGGATCCGTGCCGGGCATCGGCGAGGGTCTGGCCAAGAAGATCCGGGAATACCTCGAGACCGGGAAGATGGCCAAATTCGCCGAGGCCATGAAGGGCCTGCCGGAAAGCCTCCTCGGCCTGCTCGAGATCCAGGGGCTGGGCGGCAAGACCGTCCACCTCATGCACGAGAAGCTCGGGGTCAAGGACATCGACGGGCTCAAGCGGGCCATCGCCGACGGTTCCCTGGCCGGGCTTCCCGGCATGGGCGACAAGAAGGTCGACAACCTCCGCCGGGCGCTCGAGGCCCGGGAACGGACCGCCGAGCGGGTCTCCATCTGCGAGGCGGCCGTTATCGCCGACGAGGTCATCGCCTACCTCCGGAAAGCCCCCGGCGTCGGCCGGGTCTCGGCGGCCGGGTCCCTGCGCCGGATGAAGGAGACGGTCGGCGACATCGACATCCTGGCCTGCGGAAAGGACGGATCGAAGATCATCCGCCACTTCACCCGCCACCCCGGGGCCGTGCGCGTCCTGGCCGAGGGCGGGACGAAGGGCTCGGTCGTCATCCGGACGGGAGACGCCGAGCGGCAGGTCGACCTGCGGGTCGTGGCCGAGCGGGAGTACGGGGCCGCCCTCCTCTACTTCACGGGGTCCAAGGCCCACAACATCAAGCTCCGCGGCCTGGCCAAGGAGCGCGGCCTCAAGATCTCCGAATACGGGGTGTTCAAAGGGGATAAGCGCCTGGCCTCTCGGGAAGAGGAGGACTGTTACCGGGTCCTGGGCATGCCCTGGATCCCGCCCGAGATGCGTGAGGACCGCGGCGAGATCGAGCTGGCCCTCGAGAACAGGCTCCCCCGCCTGCTCGAGGCCGCCGACATCAAGGGCGACCTCCACGTCCACACCCGGGCGAGCGACGGCGACCTGTCGCTCGGCGAAGTCGCCGGCCTGGCCCGCAAGATGGGCTATTCCTACATCGCGATCTGCGACCATTCCCGGTCCGTCACGTACGCCCGCGGGCTGGAGGTCGAACGCCTGGCCGCCGAGATCGAGGAGATCGAGGCCTTCAACCGGACGCTGAGGGGCTTCCGGGTCCTCAAGGGCAGCGAGGTCGATATCCTCGCCGACGGGTCGCTCGACTTTCCCGACAAGCTCCTCGGGCGGCTGGACTTCGTCGTCGCCGCCATCCATTCCGGCTTCAAGAAGAACGTCACCGAGCGCATGCTCAAGGCCCTGGCCAACCCCCATGTCCGGACGATCGCCCATCCGACGGGACGCCTCATCTCGCGGCGCGGGGGCTACGAGGTCGACCTCGACCGGGTCATCGACGGGGCGGCCCGCCACGGCAAGGCCCTCGAGCTCAACGCCTATTTCGACCGTCTCGACCTCGACGAGCTCAACCTCAAGAAAGCCAAGAGCAAGGGCGTCAGGATCTCGATCGGCACGGACACCCATTTCGCCGACGGGCTGGCCATGATGCGCTTCGGGGTCGGCATCGCCCGCCGGGCCTGGCTGGAAAAGGGCGACGTTCTCAACACGCTCGGCGCGGACGAGCTCGTCGGCCGCACGGCGATCCGCAAGGAGCGGGGAAAGCGGGCGCGTCGGCCCTGAGCGGTCTCAGCCCTTCATGACCCCGAGGGGGACGACCTTGGCCACCATCCGGCCGAGACCGGCATCGTGGGAGACGCGGACGACCTCGTCGACATCCTTGTAGGCCTCCGAGGCCTCCTCGGCGATGCCCTTCCAGCTCGTCGACTTGAGCTCGATCCCCTTGCTGGCCAGGTCGTCCCGGATGCGTTCGCCGCGGAAGCGGCGCAGGGCCTCGTGGCGGGACATGACCCGGCCGGCGCCGTGGGCCGTCGAGCTGAAGCTCAGCGCCTCGGCCTCCTTGGTCCCGGCCAGCAGATAGGACGCCGTCCCCATGCTCCCGGGAATGATGACCGGCTGGCCCGCCGCCCGGTAGGCCGCCGGGATCTCGGGCCGATGGGGGCCGAAGCTCCGGGTCGCGCCCTTGCGGTGGACGACGAGGTCCTTCTCGCGGCCCCCGACGACGTGCCGCTCGACCTTGGCGACGTTGTGGCAGACGTCGTAGATCTGGTCCATCCCCTCGGACCCGCCGAGGACCCGGGCGAAGACCTGCCGGACCCAGTGGGCGATCATCTGGCGGTTGGCGAAGGCGTAGTTGACGGCGGCGCACATGGACCGGTAGTAGCGCTGGCCCATCGGCGACCGGAAGGGGGCGTTGACCAGCTCGCGGTCGGGCAGGTCGCGGACACTCGGGGCGTCGCTCATCAGCTCGATGTAGTCGGTCGCCACCTGGTGGCCGAGACCGCGGCTGCCGCAGTGGACCATGACCAGGATCTGGCCGGGGGCGCGCACGCCGAAGGCCCGGGCCGCCTCCGGGTCGAAGATCTCCTCGACCTTCTGGATCTCGAGGAAGTGGTTGCCGGCCCCGAGTGTCCCGAGCTGGGGGATGCCCCGCTCGAGGGCCCGGTCGGAGATGTCGTCGGCCGAGGCGTCCTTCATCCGGCCGCGCTCCTCGGTGCGCTCGAGGTCGCCGCCCGTCCCGTAGCCGTTGGCCACGGCCCACTCCGCGCCTTTGACGAGGATCTCCTTGAGGACGCCCCGGCTGAGCTTGGTGACGCCCCCCTTGCCTACCCCGGCTGGAACCTCTTTGAAGATCCCGGTCAGCAGCTCCTTGCGCTTCCCGCGGACGTCCTCCTCCGTGTAGTCGGTCTTCAGGAGGCGGACCCCGCAGTTGATGTCGTAGCCGACGCCGCCCGGCGAGATGACGCCGTCCTCGGGATCGAAGGCCGCCACTCCCCCGATCGGGAACCCGTAGCCCTGGTGGGCGTCGGGCATGACGTAGGACATGCGCTCGATGCCCGGCAGGCAAGCGACGTTGGCGGCCTGTTCGAGCGTCTTGTCCTTCCGCACGTCGGCCAACAGCTTGGCCGACGAGTAGATGACGGCCGGGACCCTCATCTTCCCGCGCTTCGGGATCTCCCAGGTGTTGTCGTCGATCCTTCTCGGTTCCATCGCGGTCCTCACATGTCGACGACGACCTGGACCGTGAACCCGTCGCACTCCTCGACCTTGAGGTCGTGGTAGGTCACGGCCTTGACGTCGCCGTAGATCTCGTGGCCGCCGCGGAGGGTCTGGCCCTCGACGGCGGCCCGGAGCTCGAACCCGCCATGGGGGTCGCGGTCGATCCCGAGCTCCGCGACGCGGCCCAGAAGGAAGCGCTCGTGATCGAACAGGTAGACGATCTCTCCCAGGAACCGGACGAGCAGCCGCTCCCGGTCAGGCCCCTCGACGCGGATCTCCCGGCGCTCGAGAGGCTCGATCGTCGTCCAGTCCCACATCAGCGAGACCATGGCCAGGGCGGCGTTGCCGAAGGCCTCCCCGAGCGTCGGGCCGTAAGCTTGGAACTTGCCGTCGGCCGTGTGCGGCAGGATCCTGTAACGCGGGCTCGTCACCATGTCTTTCCCTGATGGGATATTACCCGAAACCCGCGGGCTTGTCAGCCGAAAACGCCGGCCACGGGACGGCCGCATTGTGGGCACCGGCCGGCCCGCAACAGGTTCTCGACCACGAAAAATCCCTCCCGGGAGATGACCCGCCGGCCGCAGCTCGGGCAGGCGGTGTCCTCCGACTCCCCGCCGACGTTGCCGATGTAGAGATGCTTCAAGCCCTCCTGCCGCCCGATATCATGGGCCCGGCGGAGGGTCTTGACGGGCGTGGCCGGGGCGTCCGTGTACTCGAAGTCCGGGTGGAAGCGGCTGATGTGCCAGGGAACGGCCGGATCGACGGAGGCGATGAACCGGGCGATCGACCGGAGCTCGTCCTCGCCGTCGTTGAGGCCCGGGACGACGAGCGTCGTGACCTCGACCCAGACGCCGAGCTCCTTCATCAGCCGGATCGACGCGAGGACCGGCTCGAGACGGGCCCCGCAGACCTTCTGGTACGTTTCGTCCTTGTAGGCCTTGAGGTCGACGTTGGCGGCGTCGAGATAGGGGCGGATGGTCCTCAGGGCTTCGGCCGTCATGTAGCCGTTGGTCACGAAGCTGTTGGCCAGCCCGGCCGCCTTGGCCGCCCTGGCGGTATCATAGGCGTATTCGAAGAAGATGGTCGGCTCGGTGTAGGTGTAGGAGATGCTCCGGCAGCCCTCGGCGAGGGCCGTCCGGACGATGTCCTCGGGGGGGAACGGGTCGCCCGCCAGCCCGCCGCCGTTGCCCCGCGGCGCCTGGGAGATCCGCCAGTT
This sequence comes from Candidatus Aminicenantota bacterium, assembly GCA_016867635.1. Taxonomy (GTDB): domain Bacteria; phylum Acidobacteriota; class Aminicenantia; order Aminicenantales; family Saccharicenantaceae; genus RBG-16-66-30. The sequence goes on from VGJC01000010.1 coordinate 29,491, forward strand.
CTGGCAGAACCCGCAGCGGAGGTTGCAGCCCGCCGTGGCGATGGACAGGGCCTTCGAGCCGGGCAGGAAATGGTAGAGCGGCTTCTTCTCGATGGGATCGACGTGGGCGGCGATGACCTCGCCGTAGACCAGGGTCATCAGGCGGCCGTCGCGGTTCTCGCGGACGGCGCAGACGCCCTGTTTTCCGGGGGGGATGACGCACCGGTGGGCGCAAAGGCGGCATTCGACCTGGCCGCTCTCGGCCGCCTCCCAGAGCATGGCTTCGCGGATCATCGCCCCGAACCTGTTCCTTTCAAGAACGTCGCGGCGGACGGGCAGAGCTCGCATAGGAAGCATTCTCCGCACCGCGGCTTGCGGGCCCGGCAGACGGCGCGTCCGTGCTCGACGAGCAGGAAATTGAGATCCAGCCAGTCCTTGCGCGGGACGAGCGCGAGCAGGTCGCGCTCGATCTTGACGGGGTCGTCGTGCCCGGTCAGGCCCAGCCGCCCCGAGAGCCGGCGGGCGTGGGTGTCGACGGCGATGCCCTCGGCCTTGCCGAACCCGGCGCTGAGGACGATGTTGGCGGTCTTGCGGGCCACACCCGGCAGGGTCAGCAGCTCGTCCATGGCCCCGGGCACGGCGCCGCCGTAGGCCTCGACGATCCGCCGCGAGGCCCCGAGAAGGCTCTTGGCCTTGTTCCGGAAGAAGCCCGCCGGACGGATCTCGCGCTCGAGCTCCTCCCGGTCGGCCCGGGCCAGGTCGGCGGCCGTCGGGTATTTCCGGAAGAGACCGGGAGTGATCGTGTTGACCCGCGCGTCGGTGCACTGGGCGGCCAGGATAGTGGCCACCAGGATCTGGAAGGGGCTCCGGAATTCGAGGGCCGTCCGGGCCTGAGGGTAATGCCGCCTCAGAAGGCGGACGATCTTGCCGACGCGTTCCCGGGCGCTCGCCATGCGACCCTCCCTTGGCCGGTCAGACGCCGAGCTCGGACCGAAGCTGCAGGACCTTGAGGATGTCGGCCTCGAAGATCCGGGCCACGCGCCAGGCGTATTTCATGGTCCCTCCCTCCGGCCCGCGCCGGACCTCAGGGCCCGACGTGGAACAGGTCTTGGCCGAGGTGGAAATCCTCGACGCTGTAGTAGTCGGGGA
>VGJC01000011.1 GCA_016867635.1 Candidatus Aminicenantota bacterium
AGAAGGTCAGCGATCCCAAGCCCCGGCCGGCCGGCCTCGACGGGATCAAGAAGGCCTACTGGGAAGACAACTTCGCCAAGTCGCCCCAGCTGACCATGATCGTCCCCACCGTCGAGCAGTACCATCCCGATTCCTATGCCCTGTCCTTCCTGGGGCAGCTCTTCGCGCAGGGCAAGAAGGCCCCGCTCTACAAGGTCGTCGTCGAGGAGAAGAAGCTGGCCCCCCAGGCCTCGGGATTCCAGTCGAGCAACGAGATCGCCGGGGAGTTCCGGATCACCATCCAGACCTATCCGGGCAAGGACCTCGACGAGGCCGCCGCCGCCATCGCCGAGAGCTTCGAGCGGTTCGAAAAGGAGTCCTTCACCGAGGCCGACGTCGAGAGGATCAAGGCCGGCATCGAGACGCAGTTCTACAACGGCATCGCCTCTGTTCTCGGCAAGTCTTTCCAGCTGGCCCGGTACAACGAATACGGCGGCTCGCCGGACTTCATCACCAAGGACCTCGAGAACATCAAGGCCGTGACGAAGGCCGACATCCTCCGCGTCTACGAGACCTACGTCAAAGGCAAGCCCTACGTCATGACGAGCTTCGTCCCCAAGGGCCAGCTCGATCTGATCGTCGAGGGCTCCGAGCCGTTCACCATCGTCGAGGAGGCCGCCAAGGCCGAAAAGATCGCCGCCGAGAGGCCCGTGGAAGAGTACAAGGCGGAGCCGCTGCCCACGTCCTTCGACCGCGGCGTTCCGCCTCCCATCGGACCGGACCCGGAGATCACGCTGCCCGGCGTGTGGAAAGACGAGCTGTCGAACGGGCTCAAGATCTACGGGATCGAGCACACCGAGCTGCCGCTCGTCCAGTTCTCCCTGGTCATCCGGGGCGGGCAGCTCCTCGACGGCCTGGACAAGCCCGGTGTCGCCAGCCTCGTCAGCGCCATGCTGATGGAGGGGACCAAGGCCAAGACGCCCGTCGAGCTCGAAGAGGCCATCGACGACCTGGGGGCCAACGTCCGGGTGTTCACCGGCCGGGAATCCGTCACGATCACGGCCAACTGCCTGGCCTCCAAGTTCGACCAGGTCTATCAGCTGGTCGACGAGATCCTGCTCGAGCCCCGCTGGGACGAGAAGGAGTTCGAGCGGGTCAAGAAGCAGACCATCGAGAGGATCCATCAGAGCAAGGCCCAGCCCACCGGCATCGCCCAGCTCGTTTTCAGCCGGCTTTTGTTCGGCGATAGCCACATCTACGGCCGGCCCGTGACCGGGACCGCCGCATCGGTGGAAGCCATCACGCTCGACGACCTCAAAGCCTATTACGACCGGAACTTCTCGCCGTCGGTCAGCCACGTCACCATCGTCGGCGACATCTCCGCGGCCGAGGCGGCGGCCGCCCTCAAGGCCCTGGAAGCGAAGTGGGCGGCCAAAGAGGTCGCCTTCCCCGACTATCCCGCGCCCGCGCCTCCCGCGAAGTCCGCGGTCTATTTCGTGGACGCCCCCGGCGCCCGGCAATCCGTCATCAACATCGGCTGCCCCGCCCTGTCGGCCAAGGACGCCGACTATCATCCGGCCACCGTCATGAACTACAAGCTGGGCGGCAGCTTCAACGGGTTCGTCAACCTGGTCCTCAGGGAAGAGAAGGGATACACCTACGGCGCCAGGACGGGATTCTCAGGATACGCGGGGTCCGGCATCTTCTCCGCCTCTTCCCAGGTGCAGGGCACGGCCACTCAGGAATCCGTCGAGATCTTCAGGGACCTGATGAGGAAGTACAGGGAAGGGATCTCCGAAGAGGACCTGGACTTCACCAAGTCGGCCCTGATCAAGGCCAACGCCCTGGGGTTCGAGACCTTGGGGAGCTTGATGTCGATGCTGAACGACATCGCTCTCTACGGCTACCCCGATGATCATGTCAAGCGGCAGGAGGCGTTCGTCAAGGCCCTGACCCTGGACCAGCACAAGGAGCTGGCCCGGAAGTACATCGACCCCGACAAGATGATCTATGTCGTCGTGGGCGACGCCGCCACGCAGATGAACCCCCTGGCCGCGCTGGGCTTTGGCAAGCCGGTCCTCGTCAAGCAGGATTAGCCCGGCCGGATCAAGCGACTGATTTCTTGCGGGCCAGCTCGATGATATCGGGGCTCCCGTCCGGCTCGGCCCAGGAGCCCTTCAGCGTATCGCCTTCGAGGGGAAGGACGAGGTGGCCCGGATATCCCCTCGTCAGTCGTAGAGAACCGCGTCTTCCCCGAGCCTGTCGATCATGCCGTCGATCTCCGCGAGCAGCAGGTCGCGCCTTTTCATGACGGCCCGGATCTCCAGCGTGTTGAGATATTTGCCGACGGCCTCGCGGATGGCCTCCGCGGTCAGCCCGCGGACCCGCCTGACAAAGGCCTTGGGCAGGGGGACCAGCGGGACCCGTTTCATTCCCTTGTCTCCGCAGACGAGCTGTTCGACGTAAAACCTGTTCGTGCTGAACGAGCGGGAATGGTCGATCAGGATCACCCTCCAGTCCTCCGTGTAGGCGAAGTTTCCCTGGTTGCGGTCGACGTTGGCGATGAGGCTGTCGAAGGCGTTGCAGAGCTGCTGCATCCGGCCGCAGTGTTCCAAGCGATCCGCCGGGATCTCCCGTCCGGCGCGGAACAGGGCGTGTTCGGACGTCAGGCCGGGGACCCAGAACTGGAGAGAACATTTCCTCATATGGAAGCGGCGCTCCACGGTCGGGGGGACCATGCCCAGGCCGAGCAGGACGTCGAGCCTGTAGGCGGCGATCTCGTGGCGCCAGCCCTCGGGGTAGTCCGGGTCCCTGCCGGCCGTGTCCTTCCAGACGCCGGAGATCTCCGTGTCACCGTGCCGGAGATAGACCCGGGTGGGCTTGGTGACGCCGGCGCCGATCTTCTCGGATCGCACGACCCCGGCATTGCGCAGGGTGGCCTCGATGGCGGGTCTGTCCGCCAGCTCCTTCGGGGTGAACTGGGGGGAGCCCCCGGCCGGAAGAGCGCCCAGGATAAGGACTGCGGCGGCTAACTGGCAAAAAGACCTTTTCATGCGGCCCCCTCCAGATACGTCCATTTTACCACAGAAAAGGCAACGGACGAAGTCCGATGTCCGGCTCGATTTGACATCCGGCGACACCGAGGCCTATCATCTATAATGGTTGGATGAGCGCGACAATGATGAGAATCACACCGGCCTTGCTGTTGGCGACGGCTCTTGCTGTGAACGCCTGCACCTATTCCGGCAAGAGCCAGACGCACGTCCCGCTCCTGAGGCAGCCGGAAGAGCATGCGATCCAGGAAGGGCTCGCAGGGACGATAAGGTCGAACTCCCGATCGATCCATGAGATCCTGCAGAAGAGGGAAGAGAAGCAGACCCCGTGGCTGAGATTCGTGGTGATCGGGGATACTTTATCCGATCAAAACCTGGCCTACCGGGAGATGCTGGCGAAAATATCGCGCTTGAGCCCGGCCCCGGAATTCATCGTGAACCTGGGAGACTTCATCGCCAACAACCTGGCAAGCTACAGCTATTACCTCGACACCATCAAGAATTACCCTCATCCCATCATCCACGTCATGGGGAACCACGAATCCGACGGCGGAGGCCGGAGGATCACCCGGGCCATCTTCGGGGAACCGGACTTCTTCTTCGACTATGGCGATGTCCGGTTCATCCTCATGAGCTCGGACATCCAGGGCATGACCGGCCGGCGCCTGGACTGGCTGGAGGACAAGCTCAAGGCCGGCCGGCCCTCGAAAAAGATCTTCTTGTCGCACGAATTCCCGGTCGAGCCGTTCAAGGAATTGTTCCCCGGCGTCTATTCCATCTTCGTGCGCAGCTGGAAGAACGAAGCCGGGCTGCTCGGGCTGCTCGAGCGCTATCATGTTCGGCTGGCCTTCTTCGGCCACCTCCACAGGCACTATCAGAAGATCCACCAGGAAACCGTGATGGTGATAACCGGCGGGGGAGGGCAGAGAAACCAGTTGGAGCCGAGAGCCCGGCAGCCGTTGTCGACAAAACAGAATCACTTCACGCTGATCGACATGATCGCCGCGGACGGAGAGCCGACCCAAGGAGTGATCACCTGCGTGACCAGGAGCGGCGAGCCCCTGTTCATGAGCTCGTTCTACCAGGGCATGCCGGATCTCGATTCGGGCGGCTCGGACGGAAAGAGCGGCCGTCCCCGAATGAGCCTCGTGCCTTATGATCCGTCCGATAGCAGCCTGGCCCACCCCCCTTATCTGGGAGCGCTCTATGAGGCCTATGTGAAAAAGGGCCCCAAGGGCCGGTGACGGCGAAGGCCCCCGTCCCGTCGAACAACCCGGAGACGCAGAAGCCGCCCTTCACGCCCGCCCCAAACCTGGAGATGATCCGAGTTCGCGGGCCCTGTGGTGGCTTTTTCATGAGATTCTTGGTATACATAACAGAACGCACCGGAGAGGAGAAAACAATGGGAATGAAGCGCACGCAGGTCTTGCAGCGGCAGAAGGCCAATGTCGAACAAGCTCTGAAAAGCCGGCTGGCTTTCCTGTCGGGAAAGGGGATCGCTTCCCCCGAGGCCGAAAAGGATACGCTCGTCAGAAAGCACAAAGGCGACATCAAGGCCGTGAACAAGCGGCTGAGGAGCGTCGCGGACAACGAGAAGAGGATCGAGGAAGTCGCCAAGGCCAAAGCCGAAAAGGCCGCCGCCCCCCGCGAGGACAAGCTGGGCGCGAAGCGCGAGAAGCCCAAGAAAGGCCAGGAAGAGGGCAAGGGAAAAAAGGCGAAGCCCGAAAAGAAAGCCGCCGCGGGATCGAGCGAAGAGGGCAAGGCGCCCGCCAAAGAATAGCCGCTCGTCTGAAAGGACCCCTCGCCATGCCCAGATCAAGGAAGATCGTTCAGGCCCTGACCGCGCTGATCGCGTTGACGGCCATCTCCCCGGGATGGCTCTCGGCCGACACCGGCGATGCGCAGAAGCCCTCCTACTTCACCGACCTTTGGCATCTGGACAAGGAGACGCGCGCCGGCAAGCCGTCCATCACGTTCCACCGGGGGAACTACGCCCTCGCGTTCTCCTTCAACGAGCTGCCCAACCCGGCCCCGTTCCAGGAGGTCGATCCGGCGAAGACGCTCGTCAAGCCCGAGGTCGCTTTCCAGCTGAGCTTCAAAGCCAAGCTCTGGCAGGATGTTCTCGGGCAGCCCGTCGACCTGTGGTTCGGATACACCCAGCGGTCCTTCTGGCAGCTCTACAATTTCGACGACAGCTCGCCCTTCCGGGAAACGGATTATGAGCCGGAAGTTCTCTTCAACTTCCGGACGCGCATCCGTCTGCTCGGGCTGGATCTCCGATTCATCCAGGTCGGGATCAACCATCAGTCGAACGGCCAGTCGGAACCCCTGTCGCGGAGCTGGAACCGCGTCGTCACCAACGTCGGCATCGAGCGCGGCGACCTCTCGCTTCTCCTGAAGGGCTGGTACCGCTTGCCGGAGAGCGTCGAGGAGGACGATAATCCCGGGATCGACAAGTATATGGGATACGGGGAGGCCTGGATCTATTACTTCCTGAAAAAGCACCGCGTGGCGGTCATGTTCCGCAACAACCTGGATTTTCGCGAGAACCGGGGCGCCGTCCAGCTCGAGTGGAGCTTCCCGCTGTTCGCCCAGATCGGCGGCTTCGTCCAGTACTTCATGGGCTACGGCGAGAGCCTCATCGACTATGACCACCGGGTCAACCGTATCGGCATCGGATTCATCCTGACGGACTGGAAGTGAAGCCGCGGGCTGCGGGTCCGCGTACGGCTACAGGTAATCCGTCCCTCGTTCTTGACTTCGGCCCGGGGTATCGATACCATCGGGCCATCCCGGTAGAATGAAGGAGGGCTCCATGGAACAAGCTTCCATTCCGGTGACAGAGAGAAGCGCCGGCCCGGCCGCCGTCATCACCGTCGGCGAATGGCTGGTGACGATGCTGATCGCGGCCATCCCCCTGGTCAACGTCGTCATGCTCTTCGTCTGGGCGTTCGGATCGAACACCAAGCTCAGCAAGGCCAACTGGGCCAAGGCGACGCTGATCTTCCTGGTCATCGCTTTCGTGTTCTACTTCCTCATCATCGTGACCTTCATCGGGGGCATCGCCACCCTTTCCTCCAGGTACTGACCGGGAGGCGAGCCGCTCCGAGTTCGGGACAGGCCCGAAGACCGCGTATCGCTCGCGCAACAAGCAACTTTTTTCCCGGGTGAGACGTATTACCTTATAACAGAGATGATTTCCGCGCTTATTTTCACATTATCCAGGAGGGACCACCCATGACGATCGTCAGCCGCCGGGCATTTCTCAGGACCGGCGCCACGGCCACGGCGTTCGCCGCCGCGACCGTCGCTTCGCCCCTGCTTCCCAGGGGCTGGTACGGCCTGGCCGGGGCCGAGGACCCGGACTACTTCGAACGGGAGTTCGCGGTCACCGACGCCCTGTGCCGCAAGGTCCTGTCGCAGGCCCTGGCCAAGGGCGGCGACTACGCCGACCTCTACTTCGAGCACACCGTCAGCAACTACCTGATGCTCGAGGACGGCAAGGTCAACCGGGCCTTCAGCGACATCGCCCTCGGCGTGGGCATCCGGACCGTCAAGGGCGATCAGGTCGGATACGGCTTCACCCAGGAGATCGGCGAGAAGCCCATGCTGGCCGCCGCGGCGACGGCCGCGACGATCGCCTCCGGGACGGCCAAAAGCGCGAGCGCGCGGTTCGCCCCGCTCGAGCTCGCCGATCACTATCCGCTGAAGACGCTGTTCACGGCCGTCCCGCTCGAAACGAAGCTCCCCCTCGTCCAGAAGGCGAACGACCGCTGCTTCGCCCTGTCGCCGCTCGTCGTCAAGGTCAACGCCTCCTTCCATGACCAGCAAAAGCGCATCCTGGTCGTCACGAGCGACGGTGTCAAGGCCGGCGATCTCCAGCCGCGGAGCTATCTGACCGCGTCCGTCGTCGCCGAGAAGGGCGGCCGGCGCGAGCGGGCCGGCTGGAACTTCGGCGGGCGCCGGGACTTCGCGTTCTTCACCCCGGCCATCGTCGAGAGCCTGGCCAAGACGGCTACCGAGCGCGCCGTTCTGCTCTTCGACGCCGTCCAGCCCCCGGCCGGCGAGATGCCGGTCGTCCTCGGGCCCGGGGTCACCGGGGTCCTGCTCCACGAGGCCATCGGGCACGGCATGGAGGCCGACTTCAACCGCAAGAACATCTCGACCTATTCCACGATGATCGGCAAGAAGGTCGCCGAGCCGTTCGTGACCATCGTCGACGACGGGACCCTGCCGGGCCAGCTCGGCTCGATCAACGTCGACGACGAAGGGACGCCGGGGCAGAGGACCGTGCTCGTCGACAAGGGCATCCTGACGAGCTACCTCCACGACAAGATCTCGGCCAAGTTCTACGGCGTCAAGCCGACCGGCAACGGCCGGCGCGAGAGCTACCGGCACTTCGTCATCCCGCGCATGCGGAACACCTATATGGTCGCCGGCCCGGCCGAGCCCGAGGAAGTCATCAAGGCGGCCGGCCGGGGCATCTACGTCCAGGACGTCAGCAACGGCCAGGTCAAGATCGGCGAGGGCGACTTCGCCTTCTTCGTCTCCCAGGGCCGGGTCATCGAGAACGGCAGGCTCGGGGCGCCCATCAAGGACGTCAACATCATGGGCAACGGGCCCAAGATGCTGGCCAACACGACCATGGTCGCCCACGACTTCGAGATCCACGCCGGCGGGACCGGGGCCTGCGGCAAGGGCGGGCAGGCCGCGCCGTGCGGGTTCGGCCAGCCGACCTGTCTGATCAAGTCCCTGACCGTGGGCGGGACCCGGGGCTGAGGAAAGGAGACCGACGATGAAACAGGACATGCACGATCTCGCGGCGTGGGGCATCAAGGAAGCCAAGTCGGCCGGCGCCGGCGCCTGCCGGATCCGGATCGACAGCGAGCGGTCGGTCGAGATCGGATACCGGGACCGCAAGCCCGAGACGATCAAGGAGGCCGCGACGAAGGGGCTGGGGCTCGAGATCTTCGTCGACGGGCGGTATTCGAGCATGAGCACGTCGGACCTCAGGAAGGACGCCCTCAAGGACTTCATCGGACGGGCCGTGGCCCAGACGAAGCTCCTAGCCGAGGACCCGTTCCGGACGCTGCCCGACCCCAAGTCCTACGAGGGCCGCAGGGAGATCGACCTGGAGCAGGTCGATCCCGCCCATCGATCGCTGACGCCGGAGGACCGCCACGCCTTCGTCAAGTCCATCGAGGCGAGCTGCCTGGCGGCGGGCGGCGACAAGGTCATCTCGGTCACGGCCGGATCGACCGACGGCCACGGCGAGCAGCTGATGATGGCCAGCAACGGCTTCGAAGGCTATTCGGAGGTCACGTATTTCGTGGGCAGCGCCTCGATGACGGGCAAAGACGAAGGGGACCGCCGGCCGGCGGAGTACGGGGTCGCTGTGGCTTTGAAGCGGAAGGACCTGCCCAAGCCCGAGGAGATCGGGGCCGATGCGGCCCGGCGGACCTTGGCCCTGTTCGGAGCGAAGAAGCTCAAGACGGAGACCCTCCCGGTCATCATCGAGAACCGGGTCGTGAGCCGGTTCGGCGGCGGCTTCCTGCAGGCCATGTTCGGCCGCAGCATCCAGCAGAGGCAGAGCTTCCTGGCCGACAAGAAGGGGCAGAAGGTCGCCAGCGACAAGCTGACCCTCATCGACGACCCGTTCGTCAAGGGGGCCCAGGGGAGCCGGCTTTTCGACGGCGAAGGTCTCGCGGCCAAAAAGCGGGTCATGATCGAGTCCGGCGTCCTCAAGGAGTTCTACATCGACTGGTACTACGGCCGCAAGCTGGGCTGGGAGCCGACCTCGGGGAGCCCGTCGACGCTCATCGTGCCGCCCGGCAAGCGCTCGGTCGCCGAGATCATGAAGGACCTCGGGCGGGGCATCCTGATCACCGGCTTCATCGGCGGCAACTCGAATTCGACGACGGGCGACACGTCGATCGGCATCGTCGGGCAGCTCTTCGAGAAGGGCGTCCCGGTCCAGGCCGTGGCCGAGATGAACATCGCCGACAACCACCTGAAGATCTGGCAGCGGCTGGTCGAGGTCGCGAACGATCCCTATCCCTACTCCTCGCAGATGTTCCCCAGCCTGGTCTTCCAGGAAGTCGTCGTCTCGGGCGTTTGATTTTGACCCTTCGGGCGATTTGGTGTAGTGTTTTCGGCGGTGAGCCGAATTGCCCGAACACGCTTCCCTCGAAAGGTACGACGAGCGCGACATCCCGTTCTCGCGCGTCCGGTTGAAGCCGGGAAGCGCTGAATACAAGGCCTACTACGCGAGGCGGCCGGAGAAGAGGGCCGTCGACGACGAGATCCGCTCGCTCCCGGGGCTGCTCTCTCATGAGGGCTCTCTGGCGGAGCCGGTCCTTTTCGCCTCGCCGGAGGGCAGCTTTTTCCTGACCGACGCGCTGCGCGATGCCGTGGACGGCCCGGTGGCGCAGAAGAGCGTGGAGCTTGGGCCGGCCCGGATGTCGGGATATCTGAAGGCGCTTGCGGTTTATTACGGAGCGCGCGCCGCCGGGATAACGGAGCTCCGGCCCTATCATGTCTATTCCCACATCGGGCGCGATTTCAGGCGGTATGGCGAGCCTGTCCCTTTCGAGCCGGGGTGGGCGATCGCCTTCACGGTCGAGATGGACCTTCGGATGACGCGGGCCGCGCCGCGGGCGCCGACGGTCATGGAGTCGGGGCGGCAGTACGTGGAAGCGGCCCGGATCGCGGTTCAGCTGGCGGCCGCCGTCCGCAAGATGGGTCACCCGGCAAGGGCCCACATCGACGGCCACTACCGGGTCGTCGCGCCCCTTGTGGCCCGGGACGCGGGGCTGGGCGAGATCGGGCGGATGGGCCTGGTGATGACGCCCCGTCTCGGGCCGCGCGTCCGGCTCGGGGTCGTGACGACCTCGCTCGAGCTCGTTCCCGACGGTCCGACGCGGGACGCGACGGTCATCGATTTCTGCGAGCGGTGCCGGAAATGCGCCCTGAACTGCCCGGCCCGGGCCATCCCGGACGGCGGCCGGACCGAGACGGGCGGGGCCCGGCGCTGGAGGATCGACGCCGACGCCTGCTTCCGCTATTGGAACGTCATCGGCACGGACTGCGCCCGCTGCCTGGCCGTCTGTCCGTACTCGCACGCGGATAACCTTTTTCACAATGCCGTCCGGTGGGGAGTTCGTAGGTCGGCGCTTTTCAGGCGGGCGGCGGTCCGGCTCGACGACGTTTTCTACGGCCGTAAACCCGTGCCGGCCAAGCCTCCGGACTGGATGCGCCTTGCCGGATAGGCAGGGCCCCGCCCTTTTCGCCCCCTAGAAGCCAGCATAAGGCACCGCAAAAGTCATGGCCGCCGAACCACAGAGGAGCTTGACTCGGCCCTCGCGAAGGACGTATGTATGCGGGGAAGGGCCGGGAGGCCCGGAAGAAGATCGCCGCGCGGGAGGGAACATGAGATTCCGGTCGCTGATCATGGCTTCAATACTGGTTCTGGCGGGGCTGGGCGCACTGTGGCTGCCGGCCGCCGCGGCGGACGAAGGACTTCGGGCCGAAGTCTCGTCCGAAGCGCCGTCCTTTCTTTACAGGGTCACGTTCGTGCGGGCCGCGCCGGGCAAGCTCCTCGATCTCATCGCCCTGCACAAGGGCCGGATGGCCGAGATCGAATCCTACGGCGACGAGCGACCGCTCTGGTGGCGCCACACCCAGGGCGACCAGTGGGACCTCATGCTCATCTACCCGATGGGGAGCTACACCGAGTATTACGCGAAGGGCCGGGTCGCGCGGCGCACGGGCGAGGCGGAGTTCGGCGCGAAGCTCGCCGCCTGCGCATCGTGGCGGGAGGACCTGCTGGTTTACGGCCCGCCGCTCGAGAAGCTGAAGGGCCTGTTCAACGCCGCGGCCTATTACCACATCGAGATCTTCGTCGCCCTGCCCGGGAAGATGGAGGAGCTTTTCAAGGAACGGGTCATGGAGAATATCTACCAGACCGGCATCGGCCGGCCCGAGAACATGATCTTCGTCCGCGACCAGGGGGCGGCCTGGGACATGTTCACCCTCGGCTGCTACCGCGACCTCGCTCACTGGGCCTCGAGCGGCGACATCACCCGGGAGAAGCGCGTGGAGGCCGCCCGGAAGGCGGGTTTCGAAAGCCCCGACGCGATCGGCCCCTACATGCGGACGCTGATCGACTTCCACCGCGACACGATGGGCGTGGCCATCAGGTAGGCCCGTCTATTCGGGATCGAGCCTGGGCGTCCGCTCATGGGCTCTAAAGCTCTGCCTCCGGCCAAGGGAAAAAAGAAGATGATCTTTATTGTTAATAATCTACAACAGCCAAGGCACGGAGGACGAATTGTTCCGTGTCGCCTGTCCGGACCGCGTCATAGAAGGACTTGAGGGCCGGGTACTGTTCAACGGAAAAGAAGCTCTTGTGGACAATGAGGTCCCGTTGGACATGCAGCTTGAGCGGTCCTTCCTGCATGGCGAGGAGCGAATAGGAGCAGAATTCATCCTGGGCCTTTTGGGGGGGCGGGCACGTCTCGACGGTCATCCCATCCGGCAGGGTGATGACGATGTCGTTGAACTCGCGGAACGGGTAGGGGAAGTAGGCCGGGTACTTGCGCTCGGCGTGGCGAAAGGGGTGCTGCCGCTTCCCGAGCAGGGGAGAAGCCGGGAGAAGCATCCGGTCGCCGGTCTCCACGGCCAACCCGGGGAGGACGACGTCGAAGCGAGCGATGAGCGCGGGGGCGTTGTTGTCGATGTTCTCGAGCTTGGTCATTTTCGCTTCCGAGCCTTCCGGGAGAAGCTCCATCATTTCCTCTTCCAGGCTCCTGCGGACCTCTTCGGCGTCGTCATGGATGTGGTCGAGGCGGCGGATCAGGGCTTCGTGGCCCATATAGGTCGCCTCGATCGTCCCGGAGAGGCTTCCCCGGGCGTCGAGCCTGAGGGCGGCAACGCGCTGGGTCAGGCCCAGCTCGGGGGGATAGACGGGCGTCGTGAAGAACGCGGGGGGCTTTTCGGAGAACCGGACGGCGGCCGCGTTGGAGCGGGTCCAGTGCACGAGGCCGAAGGGGCAGAAGGGCGTGGCCGGATCGAAAAGCAGGGTCTTGTCGCCGACCGGGACCAGGGCCGCCTCCGAGTCGAGCTGACCGGTGAACGAGAGAAAGGCGTTGTGGAACAGCTTGTCGTCCCGGGTCGAGACGCGGACGACCTCGGCCTCGAAGCCCGCCGCCCGGGCCAGGGCGACGAACGTCCGGGTGATGTCGCTGCGATAGCCGTAGCCGCGCTCGAGCACGTCGGCCGCGTTGCGGTTATCCTTGATCTTCTGCTCTTTTCGCCGCCGGGAGGTCAGGTCTTGCTCATAGCTCAGGTTGCGGATCTGTTGGACACGCTCATACAGCCTCATCAGGACCCGGGCGGGATCGGTCTCGTCGCCGACGATCTCCCCGCAGGCCGCGGCGAGCTTATGAGGCCGGCCCAAGAACGCCTCGGCGGCCTTCTGCCAGTTCTTGCACTCCATCGTCCAGTAGGCCTTCGGGTCCTTGAACTTGGAGTCGAAGTAGAAGAGGTTCACGCACATCTTCTCCGAGCTCTCGGGAGGCATGAGCTCCTCGGCCTCGAACGGCGGGATGTTCTCGACCTCGAGCTCGAGCCGGTCCTTGTTCCACACGGGGTGCGTGTCGGGGATCCGCTTGGAGAACCAGAGGAGCGAAGGGCGCCCGTCGAAGAGCAGGGACAGAATGAATCCCCAGGAGTCCCCCGGCACATAGACGAATCTCGCTTTGCGCGTGAAAAGGCCCTCCTCGATGTCCCAGCGTTCCACCGGCAGCGACAGGAGCTTCATCCCTTTGCCGATGTCGCCCTCGGGGGGCTTCCCCCTGCCGGTCGGGAGCGCGTCGAGGATATCCTCGGCATCGCCCTTCACCACGCTGGTATCGACCACGAGCTTATAGCGGTACTCGATGATCGCGCCGGGCGTCACGTCGGGCAGGGCGAAGGTCTTGACGGCTACCCGGATCCCCGGGCCGAGGAGAGCCGTTTTGTCGAAGACCTGGCCGGTGAAGGGCCGGGGAACGCCTTCGGGAGGGACGACCCGGGCCTCGAGGTCGACCACCTTGTAAAGGCCCTTGACGTACATGATCTCGACGTTCGCCCGGTCCCGGCCGGCCGCCGTCAGGACCTTGAGCCTCTTGAAGACCCTGGTTTCGCCGGCCTTTATGTCCGCGATCTCTTCGCGGAAGAGAAAGATCGCGCCGGCGCCCGGGATCTGCGGGCAGTCCTTCAAGGCCGATTCCTCGGCGGTGATCGGGGGCCAGGCCTTCTGGGCGAAAAGGAGCGGGACAAGGCTCGCCGCGGCGCACAGCAAGAGGCCGGTTCCCAAGGGCCAGGCGATCCTTCGGCGCTTTCCGGGAGTTGGGGACATCACGGCCTCCTCGGTCCGTCGGATCTCAGGAGCACGCTCTGTCTCTCTTCGGCCCCCACGGCGAGGAAGAACTTCAGGGCCTCTTCGAAACGGGCGGCCGGGAGGAGCGGTTCGACGAGCCTGTATTCGCGCTTATAGACGAGGCTCCGGCCTTCGGATTCCGCCGCGCTCCTGTAGACGGCGAAACCGGCGTCGAGATCGACGGGTTTGGGCAGGCTCTCGGCGGCCAGGCCTTCCGGCAGCTCAAAGGTGAACTCGTCCCGGGACAGCACGGTCGTTTCCAGGTCGATGGGGTAACGCCTCGCCTTTTTCTCGCGGGACGTCAGATCGACGGCCTTGCGGCCTACGGCCCTGGGCCGGACGACGACGAAGCCTCCGGCGCGCCTGGCGTATGCCGGCGCGCTGAAGCCGTAACTGAGCACGAGATCGTCTTGGGCGGATTCGAGGTTCCGGAACTCGTAATCCCGGAGGATGAAGGAGGGGAAAGAGTCGGAGAGGAACGTCTCCAGGTATTTCCGGCGGTCCGCCTCAGGAACGGCCTGCATCCGGTACCGCAGCGAATCGGCCTGCGAACCGCGGCGGACCTCGCGGATCTCGCCGACGAGATCGCCGTCGGCCGTGAGGACGAAACGGCCCGTGCGGTCCAGGAGGTTGCTTTCCGGGGCGGGGCGAGGCAGGCGGACGAGCTCTCCGCCGCCTTCGGCGACGAGCAGGACCGTGTTGTCTTGAAGATAATGGGGGAGACGGCCCAGGGGCGCGGTGGGCATGGTCGGGTCGAAAACGATCAGGCGCCCCAACCGAGGGTGGTCGACGAGGCTGTCGAGACCTTCGGCGGGGGCGTCCTCGGGCAGGCGGACGGCGAGGACGGCGTGATTGAAGCTGTAGAGGGAGACCGGAGAGTCCGGGGCGACGGAGCCTCGCTCCGTGTTGACGATGACCGGATAGGACTCGATGCCGACGGCCTCGAGCAATGCGGAAAGCAGCGTGGCTTTGTCCTTACAGTCGCCGTATCTGTTTAGGAGGACGCTCGCGGCGAAATGGGGCTGAAACCCGCCGATGCCGATCTGGATGGAGACGTAGCGGATCTCCTTCTGTACGAAATCGGCCAGGGCCCGGATCTTGCCGAGGCTGTCGGGGACGCGGGAGGCGAGCTCGGCCGCTTTCGCCGCGACGGGCTCGCTGGGGGAACGGCGCTCCCGGCTCAGCCCTTCGTACCAGGCCCCCATATCGGACCAGCCCGAGAACGAGCGGGCGTCGGGGAGCGGCGGCTTCATCCGGACCAATAAACGTCCGGCCAGGGCGAGCTCGTTCGGCATGTAGGGTTCCTGGGCGATGGCCGGGATATTCTCGAGCTCGAAACGGACGGGTGGGGCATCCGCCGGGTCCGGGCCCGGCCCGAGAGGGGCCGTGTTCAGGACATGGCGCTCGACCGTCCAGCCGGGCGGCAGCGAGAGGGAATAGCGGGCGCGGAGGACGGGGAAGCGGCCCTGGAATTCGAAGATGTCCTCGAGGGACGGAGGGGTGCGTTCCTCCTCCCATTCGAAGCCGACCACGCTGCCGGGTCCGACATCGGGCGCGAAGAGCATGATGATTTTAGCGTCCATGTAGAGGGTATCCGGGGCGATGGACGTGAACAGGGCCTGCTTCATGGTCGTCTTTTTCGGCTGTCCCGAGGGATTGACCACCCAGCCCGTCATGGATCTGACCTTGAGGTTGTAGGCGCCCGCCCGGACGAGGACGCGGGCCAGGTCGGCGCCTCCCTGTCTGAGGACTCTAGTCGCCAGCCGCGAGGTCGTGGCGAGCGTCCCCTTGGCGGTGACGGCGGTTGTCTGCTCATGGAGCAGGACGACGGCTTCGGTCTCAGGAGGCAGATCGGGGAGTGGCCGTCGGGCCTCTTGAAGGAGCCACGGGGGGGGAGTGACGGCGGCGGCGGCAGGGGGCCTGGATCCGAAGAAGAGAGCGGCCGCCCATAGAGTAACGACGAGAGCGAATCCCCGATATCCGCGCATTGACCCTTCCCTTTGGCCGGGTGAGGACAAGTCCCCGACCGTGACCTTGTTGACCGAGGTTCCCAGCCTGAGAGAAGATTAGAGCCAGCCGGGCCCCGATGTCAAGCGTTTTGGCGGCGCCTTTTGCCGGCTCGAGGGATTTGGTATAGTGTTTTTCCCATCATGGAAGGAAGGGAGGCCTGAGCTCATGAGCAGACTCGTCCGCTTCGGGATATCCCTCGGGGAAGACCTGCTGGCCCGGTTCGACGAGCTGGTGGCCGCGCGCGGCTACGCCAGCCGGTCGGAGGCCTTCCGCGACCTCATCCGGGCCTCGCTCGTCGAGGAGGAGTGGCGGGCGGGCGGCGAGGTCGCCGGGGCCATCACCCTCGTTTATGATCATCACCGCAAGGACCTCGTCAACCGCCTGGCCGACATCCAGCACGACGCCCACGGCCTGGTCGTCTCCACCCAGCACATCCATCTCGACCACGACCACTGCCTGGAGATCATCGCCGTCCGGGGGCGGGCCAAGGACGTTCGCCGGCTGGCCGACTCCCTGCGCTCCGTCAAGGGCGTCCTCCAGGGGGCCATCAACATGGCCAGCACCGGGAAAAAGCTGGGCTGACGCCTCCTCCGAGGCCTGCCGGGTCTCTTGACATCGGGACGGGCCGCTCGTAAAATAGTCGTGCTACGAATATTAAAATACGTGCTACCCAAGGAGGCTCCCGATGCGAATGATCCCGGTCAAGCGCCTCTTGACGCCCGCAGTCGCGGGGCTCTGTCTATTGGGCGCCGTATCCCTGTTCGCCCATTACACCTGGCTATCGCCTGTCCCTTCGACGGTCAAGCCCGGCGAGACCGTGACGGTCCTCCTGGCCAGCGGGCACGCCTTCCCGGCGGCCGAGCAGCCGCTCAAGGGGGTCGACGTGAAGGCCAAGGTCGCCGACCCCGCGGGGCGGACGACGGTCCTCGAGGTCGCCGATAAGGGCCGCGGGCCCGAAGCGACATTCAAGACCGGCCCCGAAGGCCTATATCGCGTCGCGGGCGAATACGACCGCGGCGTCATCAGCCGCACGCCCGAGGGTTGGAAGCCGGGTGGAAGGGCGTCCCACCCGGGCGCGTCCAGCGTGATCAAATCCTACAATTCCTTCCTCTGTGCCGTCAGAACCCCCGGGACGGCTCTCGATTCCGCGGCCCCTCTCGGCCTGGCCTTCGAGGTCTCCTGGTCGCGCACCGGACGCGGGATCGCCGTCCTGGTCACGGCCGGCGGAAAGCCGGTCGAGGGAGCCGATGTCTCGATCATCCTGGGATCCGGAGAGGCCAAGCCGGCCGGGAAGACGGGCTCTGCGGGCCGCGTCGATATCGAGATCGCCGAGCCCTTCAAGGGACCCGTTCTGCTCACCGGATCGGTCTCCAAGCCCGCCCCCGCCGGTTCCGACTACGACGCGGAACGGTTGAGCTCGTCCTACTTCCTGACCTGGGATTGAAGGCCGGTGCACATCGCCGACGGCATCCTCCCCGTCCCGGTCGCCGCGGCCGCCAACGTCGCCGCCTTGGGCGCGGCGTCCCTTCTCGGCCGCAGGATCGGGACGGCCGAGATCCCGAAGACGGGGCTTCTGGCCTCGGCGCTTTTCCTGGCCTCGCTTCTCCATTTCCCGTTCGCCGGGACCTCGATCCACCTCGGGCTCTTCGGCCTGGCCGGGGTCCTGCTCGGCCGGACGGCCTTCCCGGCGGTGTTCATCGCCCTCGTCCTTCAGGCTTTGCTCTTTCAGCACGGCGGGCTGTTCGCGATCGGGCTGAACACCGTCAACATGGGCCTCGGGGCGCTCGTCGCGGCGCTCATCTGGCGGACTCCCGGCCTTCCCGAAGCGGCCCGGGCGTTCGCGGCCGGCTTCGCGGGCATTCTCGTCCCCGCCGTCCTGATGAGCTTCGAGTTCATGCTGGTCGGATACGGCCAAAGGGTCCTTTTCCTGGCGGGCGTCTATTCCGCCGTGGCCATCCTCGAAGGCGCCTTGACCGTATCGGCCGTCGTCTTTCTGCGCAAGACGGAGCCATCGCTTCTGGAGACCCGAACATGAAGGACCTTCTCGTGAGATACACCCTGTTGGCGGCCGCCCTGGCGGTCTCGGCCGGGTCCTTGGCCGCCCACGGCCTCGAGATCGAGGTCCGGCGCCACGCCCCGGCGGTCATCCTGAAGGCGTCCTATTCCGGGGCCGAGCCCGCCGCCTTCGCGGCGGTCAAGATCTACGCGCCGGGAGCTCCGCCTGCCGTCTTCCAGAGCGGGAATGCCGACGCCGCCGGCCGGTTCGCCTTCGTCCCCGACAGCGAAGGGGAGTGGCGGGCGGTCGTCGACGACGAGCTCGGGCACCGCGAGGAACGCCGCATCGCCGTCGGCCGGGAGTTCATCGAGGCCGGAGCTGTCCATGCGGGGGAACCCGCCCCGGGCGGCCTGCCGCTCTGGTTGAGAGCCGCGGTCGGGGTCGCCGTCATCTTCGGCGCGGCCGGATTCTTCTATGGGCTCAAGGCCCGCCGCCGGGCCGGGCCATGAGGGACCCGCTTTGGACCTGAGACTAGAACCTCGCGCCGCCGCCCTCGAAGGCCCTCTCTTCCGATTCGACCCGAGGGTCAAGGTCGTCACGGTCCTGGCCCTGATCGTCATCGTCGTCTCTTTTCCCAGCGCCGCGTGGCGGTCCCTGGCGCTCTCGCTCGTGGTCCTGGCCGCCGTCGCCGCCGCCTGCCGGGTCCCCGCCCGGGAGATCCTGCGGAGGGTGGCCCTGGCGTCCCCCTTCATTCTCATGGCCGCCGTCATGTTCCCCCTTTCCCAGACAGGCGCCGCGTCGCGGTGGCTGGCGCCCGAACTCTGGGCCCGGGCATTGGCCATCGCCCTCAAGGCCTACGCCTCGGTCCTGGCCCTGAGCCTGCTCGTCTTGACCGAGCGGTTCGGCCGGCTCATGGGCGCGATACGGTCGCTCGGGCTCCCGGCGGCCCTCGGGTCGGCCATGGCCGTCGCCGGCTCCTTTCTGGGTATCCTGGGAGCGGAGGCCGCCCGCATGAAGCGGGCCCGCGAGAGCCGCACGCCCGGGCGCCTGCGGGCCTCCAAGGTCGGGACGGTCGGCCGGGCCGCGGCCCTCATCCTTCTTCGCGGCTGGGACCGGTCGAAAAGGGTCCAGGCTGCCATGGAGAGCCGGGGCTTCACGGGCTCGCTTCCGGACCTTGATCCCTACCGCCTTCGCGCGCGGGATGTGCTCGCGGCGGCCGCTCTGCTCGCCCCCTTCGTCGCTGTCAGGGTCATCCTGCCATGAATAAGGGGAATATGGGCGCCGGGGTCGCTGTCGAGGAGCTCGTCTTCGCCTACGAGAAGGACCGGCCCATCCTCCGCGGCGTGTCTCTCGAGATCCGGCCGGGGGAGAGGTTCGGCATTCTGGGCCCGTCGGGCGCCGGCAAATCGACGCTCCTCCTCCACTTGAACGGGCTGCTTCGAGGCCAGGGGCGGGTCCGGATCGGCGATGTCGTTGTCGGGGCCGAGACGCTCGGCGAGGTCCGGCGCCGGGTCGGGCTGGTCTTCGAGAACCCCGACGACCAGTTCTTTTGCCCGACCGTCGAGGAGGACGTGGCTTTCGGCCCGCTCAACCTCGGCCTGGACCGGGAGGCGGCGAAGGGCCGCGTCAGAGAGGCGCTGGGGTGCGTGGGCCTGGCCGGCTTCGAGCGGCGGAACCCGCGCCGCCTGTCCCTGGGCGAGCGCAAAAGGGCCGCGCTGGCCACGGTCCTGGCCATGGAGCCCGACGTGGTGGCCTTCGATGAGCCGTTCTCCAACCTCAATCCGGCCCTGGTCGAGGCCCTGACCGGGCTGATCGCCGGGCTCGAGGCCACGGTCGTCATTGTCTCTCAGCAGGTCTTGCCCGCCCTGAGCGTTTGCGACCGGATCGCCGTTCTCGTCGAGGGCCGCATCGTCCGGACCGGGACGCCGGCCGAGATCGCCGCCGACCGGGACTTCCTGCGCTCGACGGGCCTGGATTTCTGGAGCTCCCTCGACGCCCTGCGCAGGAAAGGGCTCCTCGCGGACGGCGGTTGAAATTCTCCTCTCGCGGTGATAGATAGAAGGCGGCCCGGGATCAGGGGATCATTCGAATTTGAACTTCTTGTCCCGAAAGAGCTTCAGGCAGGCGTCGACGACCTCGCGGTCGTAGAGGATGCCTCGTTTCTGGGAGATCTCGTCGAGGGCCGCCTGGATGCCCAGCGCGGGACGATAGGGACGGTGCGAGGACATGGCCTCGACGACGTCCGCGACGCAGAGGATCTTGGACTCGAGCAGGATGTCCTTGCCGTGGAGTCCCTGCGGGTATCCGGAGCCGTTGAGGTATTCGTGGTGCTGGTGGACGATGTCGGCGATGGGCCAGGGGAAATCGATCTTGCTGAGGATGGTGAAGCCGGCCTGGGCGTGCATCTTGATCAGGGCGTACTCGATATCGGTCAGCTTGGTGGGCTTGCTCAAGATCTCGGCGGGCACGTAGAGCTTGCCGATATCGTGAATGACGCCGGCGATCTCGATGGCCTCCAGCCGTTCTTCGTCGAGACCCATCTCCTCGCCGATGGCCCGGGCCAGCCGGGTGACGCGCTCCTGGTGGCCGGCCGTGTAGGGGTCCCGCATCTCGATGGCCGAGGCCAGGGAATCGATGGACGCCTTGAGGGTCGTCCGGAGCTTGTCCAGCCCCTTGCGCAGGGCCTCCTCGGCGCGCTTGCGCTCGGTGACGTCCTGGGCCAGGGAGGCCACGCCCACGACCCGCCCGCACCCGTCGATGAGAGGCGTGTTGTACCATTCGCAGAAGATCGTCCGGCCGTCCTTGGTGACGTTCTCGTTCGTGCTGCGGTCCCCGCCCCGGCGGGACATGAGGCCGCTCCAGACGCGGTCCACGTGCTCTCTGTAAGCCTCGGGAACGATGAAGGACGCGTGGCGCCCCCGGACTTCATCCGCCGGGTAGCCGAAGATCTTCTCGGCCGCCGGGTTCCATTGGACGACCCGGAACTCCGTGTCCCATTCGATGACCGCCAGGGGAGTGTGCTCGACGTGGTGGGAGACCCTCTGTTCGCTTTCGCGCAGGGCCTCCTCGGTCCGCTTGCGCTCGATCGACCGGGCCACCTGGGAGGACACGAACTCCAGCATGCGGCGTTCGGCATCCCCGTAAGCCAGGGGGTCGGAATAGTGCTGGACGACCATCGCCCCGATCGTCCTCCCGTCCATGATGAGCGGCACGCCGAGCCAGATCGCGGAGGGCGCCCCGACGACCTCGACCTCGCCGCGGCCCCTCAGCTCCCGGTCCGTGGTCTCGTCGCAGAGCAGGGGCTTCCCGGTGCGAATGACGTACTCCGTCAGGCCTTTGCTCGGCTTGAGCGGGGCCGGGGGGGCGTCTTCCTCGTCGACGAAATAGGGGAAGCTGATCAGGTCGTCGGCCCCGTCATAGAGGGCGATGTAGAAGTTCCCGGCGGGCATGACCGCGGCCACGGTCTCGTGGACGGACCTGTATACGTCTCCCAGGCTGGCCGAGCTGTCGGCGGCTTGGGAGATCCGGTAGACGGCGCTCTGGAGCAGCCCGGCCTGCTTGCGCTCGGTGATGTCCTGCATCATGCCGATCATCCGCCGGACCTGACCCCCCTTTTCGACCAGGAAGAAGCCCCGGTCGTGCAGCCATCGGTACCCTCCGTTCCTGTGGCGGAAGCGGTAGTCGACATCGTAGATCGTCTGTAGTTTTTCCGCGATATCGAGGAGACGCAGAGCTTCGGCCTTGTCCTCCGGGTGGATCATTCCGGCCCACTCTTCGATGCCGCCCATCTCTTTCCGGGTGTAGCCAAGGACCTGCTCCAAGCTGCCGCTCCAGGCGATCTCTCCCGTGGACAGGTCGTAGTCGTAGACGACTTGCCCGGAGGCGGCGATGACCAGCTCGAACCGCTTCTCCCAGGCCGAGATCTCCTCTTCGTATCGCTTCCGCTGGGTGATGTCCCGGGCGATGCCCAGGACGAGGGTCCGGCCGTTGATGGATGTGGGGAACGTCCGGATCTCGACCGTGACGGGCGTGCCGTCCTTGCGGCGGAGAGCGAACTCGTCGGGCCCGGTGGCCTTCCCGAAGGCGTTGCGGGCCAGGAGGGCGGCGGCTTTGGGGACCTGCGCGGCCTCCAGGATGCCGGCGGATAAAAAGCTCTTGCCGATGAGCTCCTCCCGCTTGAAGCCCAGCATCCTCTCGGCCTCCAAGTTGCCGTCGACGAACGTGCCCCGCAAGTCGCTGAGGTAATACGCGTCGGGGGCGTAGTCGAAGAGATGTCTCAGGTATCCGGCGCCGTTCTTGCCGTTCGTGGGGGCGGCTTTATCCGGGCCGGCCGGCTGGGGAGCGATGCTCAGGACGGCGGTCTCATCCAGGGCGGGGGAGGGAGGCGCAGCCGCCCTTTCCAGGGTCGGCGCCGCCCGCGCCGTTTCGAGGAAGACGGTCTCCTCCGGGGCCCTGGCCGGGGGGGCGACGGGTTGGGCGGACGCGTCGGCGGGGCGGAGCCCGGCCCGGCCGTCCGGCTTGCCGGGGCTGTGGCGGGGTGTCCGGGGAAAGATCCGCAGCATATCTCGGAGGAATGGTAGAGGATGCGCTCCGGGAAGACCATCCTCTCTGTGCGGTGTTCGGGGGGTGATATTCGAGGCGCGCGCCTCATCCTCCGCGGTGAGGCGGGCTTCAGTACCGCCAGCTCTTGGTGTCCGCTCCCGGGGGCGCCGTCTGCATGATGCGCTCGACGATCCGGGGGATGAACATCTGGTGGTAGCGGAGGCGCGAGATGGCGTTGGGCTGGTCGTGGTCGCCGTTCCAGCAATGCTCGGCCCGGTCGCCGTAGTCGATATCGCCTTCGTAATAGGGGTCCTTGGTGCTCTCGAGGAAGGCCTCGGTCAGGTAGACGGCGTTGTTGAGGTAGTAGTTGTCCATGTCGCCGACGTAGATGTGGACCTTGCCCTTGAGCTTGGGGCCGAGCGTTTTCCAGTCGCGCTCCATGATGTGGCGGAGGTCGTAGTTCTCCCGCCAGTGGTCGGCGACCTCGCGGTCGATCTCGCCGGTCAGCTTGTCCCAGATGGGTTTGGGATAGCCGTCGGGGCCGACCGGGCTGAACACGGCCTGCCAGATGTCCCACTGATCGCCCGACCGCGAATTCGTGCCCAGGGCCAGCTCGCGGTGGTTGGTCTCCTCGAGCGTCGCGCTGACCTCGCCGAGCCAGTTGCGGAGGGCCGGCCGGGGCGTTCTTTTCCATGGGCTGTCGACGAAGTAGGCGTTGCGGTGCTCATAGATGTTGACGATGGTGTAGGCCCGGAAATCGATGGGGTCGGGGCAGGCCGCGTAACAGCCGTTGAATTCGTCGGGGTAGAAGACCTGGGCCGCCAGGGCCTCCCAGCCGCCCGTCGAGCCGCCGTACATGAAGCGCGACCAGCCCTGGCCGAGGCCGCGGTACTTCTTCTCGATGTGCGGAATGAGCTCGCGGACGATGGCGTCGCCGTAGGGGCCGAGATTGGCCGAGTTGACGGCGTAAGAATCGTCGTAGTAGGGGTTGGCGTGCTGGATCTCCATCAGGAT
This sequence comes from Candidatus Aminicenantota bacterium, assembly GCA_016867635.1. Classification (GTDB taxonomy): domain Bacteria; phylum Acidobacteriota; class Aminicenantia; order Aminicenantales; family Saccharicenantaceae; genus RBG-16-66-30. Next base: position 23,015 of record VGJC01000011.1, read on the forward strand.
GACCCGGGGGAAGCCCTTCCCGGTCCACGCCTTATAGAACTCGTGGGCGTACTCCTGCTGGATGCGGTTGTAGCCTTCGAGCCGGAAGCGCTCGCTGTAGTCGGGTTTCAGCTCCGGGTCGGGGGGCGTTTCCCGGAACCCTTCGAAAGTGTAGGGAAAGTGGCCGTGGAAGATGACCAGCGGGTAGCGGGCCTCGGGGTGCTCGTCGAAGCCCTCGGGCAGGAGCAGATTGGCCCCGAGGTGCATGGGGCGGCCCCAGAACTCGGTCAGGAGCCGGCTCTGGATGCGCTCGTGGCGGATGTACTTGGTGTCCTTGGGGGCCGGGATGGGCGGGATCTCCCGGTCGAGGACGATGCGGACGGTCTCGGCGCGGCGGGGGTCGATGCGCAGTTTGCGCGGCGCGCTCAGGAGGTTGCCGGGAGCCGCGTTCCAACGCTGGCCCTCGCCGCGGTCCATGGGCAACTTGACGACGTGGCCGTCCGAGCGCCTGAAGGTCTCGTATTTGTGGAGGAAGCCCTGGACGATATATTCGCCCGCCGGCAGCGCGGCCAGGCTCCGCAGGGGATAGCCGAAGGCCGAGGCGTCGATGACGGCGTCCTTTCCCGGAGCGAGGCCGTCGACGTCGATGCCGAAGACGAGCTGGGTTTGCGGGCCGTCGCTGATCTGGAAGCGGGGTTCGGCCGCGTCGTTGGTCGAGACGAGCAGGAGCAGGCGGCCGTCGAGGGGCGTTCTCGAGAGCGCTTCGGGGAACGACAGGGCGAACCGGAGCTGGGCGTATGACGCCGTCGGCGAGGCCAGGAAGACGGCCGCGGCCGGAACGAGGGCCGCGACCGCCGCGATGCGCCGTCCGATGTCTTTCATGGGTACCCTCCTCGAGAACGGGCTCGGGCCGCCGCGGCGTCCCGGACAAGAGCCGAAGTTAGCACACGCGGCCCGGGCTGTCCACCGCCGCGCCGAAAGATGCGGACGCCTGGACAGCGGGAGGGGGTGAGAGGTGAAATATCCTCCCGGCTTTCACCCCTTGGGGTGATTGACGGGGAGGAGGGGTGAAGGTGAAGATGAGAGCGCAACGGAGGTCGCCGGCCCGGCTTTATGAAGCTGCCGGAAGATGGTATGATCCCGCCGGAACCTGCCGGAAACGAAAGGAGACGGCCCATGGCCAAGATCCTGCTCGTCGATTTCGAGGACCAGGAACGGGATTTTCTCGCGTCGCGCAAGTACGACGTGGAGCTTCTCTCGACGGGGTGGCGGACGGGCAGCGAGGAGCCCCTCGACATCCCCGGGAGCAGCGATATCGTCTTCTACCAGGTCGGCGCCGCCGATCCCCGGGGGCCTTCCGAGCTCCACGCCGCGGTCCACGAGGCGCTCGTCGAACGGGTCAAGGAAGGCGTCCGGGTCGTCTGCTTCGTCGGGGGCGGCGAGACCCCTCAGCTGACCAACATCGTCGGGCCCATCCCCGGCCTGCGGATCGAGGACAGCGCCCGGGCCGATTCCGTCGTGTTCAATCCCCGGGCCCTTTTCCACGTGCCGTTCGAGCGCTACCGGCCGTTCATCGCCGGCGCCTTCCGCCTGCTCCCCGACACGCTGGCCGAAGGGATCTGGGAGAAAGAGACCCCCACGAACGGCCATCTCGAGGTCCTGGCCAAGAGCGCGGACGGGGCCCCCGTGGCTTTCCTCCTGCGAAAGGGCAAGGGCTACATCCTTCTCCTGCCCTCCTTCGGGCCGAAGAACGTCGAGGTCGTCGATTACATCCTGAAAGACAAGCTGTCCCTGGCCGCCGCCCTTCCCGAGGGGCCGGTTGTCGACTGGCTCGAGGGGGAGGATTACGTCTTCCCCGAGCTCAAGGAGCTTCTGCTCCAGAAGGACCTGGAGAGGCGCCGTTCCGAGGCCGCCCTGGCCGACATCGATCGCCGTATCCGCGAGATGAGATCGGCCGGCCAGGAGGAGTTCCACAGGCTCCTCAAGGCCGAGGGGCCGGAGCTCCGGAGCGCCGTCATCCACGCCCTCCGCTACCTCGGCTGGGAAAAGGTCGTGGACGTCGACGATTACTGGAAGAAGGTCATCCGGAGCAAGGAAGAGGACGCCTGGCTGATAGAGAACGCCGAGCAGAACGTCGAGATCAGCCTGCGCAAGGAAAGCCTGATCATCGTTCTCGTCCGCGGCAACAAGAACTGGGCCACCGACGACGAATGCTCCCTTCTCCAAAAATATAAGGGCCGCCGGATGCAGGAATTCGACAACACCCGGATGAAGGCCGTCCTCATCGGCAATTATTTTTCGAACGCCGAGGCCAAGGTCCGGGACATCCCGTTCTCGGCCGCTCAGATCGAGGAGGCCCAGAAGGACGGCAACGGCCTGCTGACGACCTGGGAGCTCTTCAAGGCCGTCAAGGCCGAGAAGGAAAAGAGGGTCGGCAAGGACGCCCTTCGAACCCAGCTCAAGACCAAGACCGGCCTCATCACCTTCGAATACTGAGCCGCGTTGACGGCTCCGCCCTCCTCTGGCATAATCCCCGCCGGGAGGGACACCATGGCCAAAGCGCTCGTCTGTTATTATTCCCGCACCGGGAACACCCAGAAGATGGCGGCCCGCGTCGCCGAGGTCCTCAAGGCGGAAGGCCTGGAGACGGACCTGAAGAAGGTCCAGGAGGTCGAAGCCCGGGACCTTCTTGGGTATGACCTCCTCGTCCTCGGGTCGCCGACCTATTACGGGACGATGTCCTGGGAGCTCAAGAAGCTCCTCGACGAAAGCGTCAAGTTCCACGGCAAGCTGCGGGGCAAGGTCGGCGGGGCGTTTTCCTCCTCGGCCAATGTCGGCGGGGGCAACGAAACGACCGTCCTCGACATCCTCAAGGCCCTCCTCATCCATGGGATGGTGTTGCGGGGCGACCACCAGGGAGACCATTACGGGCCGGTCGCGATCGGGCGGCCCGACAAGCGGGCCCTCGATTGTTGCCAGAGTTACGCCGGGAACCTGGCGGCCCTTGCCAAGAAGCTCTTTCCCTGACCGTCCCTGTCCGCCGCGGCCCTCGAGCTTCGCTCCCTCCGCTAGGAAGGGGTCAAATCTCCACTCATTAAATTTTCGCTGCTCAACCCGCAGCCAAAGACGACTCCGAGACGAAAATTAATGAGTGGAGATTTGACCCCTTCTTGCCTATGTGCTAAAAATAGGGGCTACGACCGCTTGTCCGGGAGAGAGAAATGAAGAGAACGGAGAGGCATCACCTCAAGGAAGACGGCATGGTCCGGGGCATAAGCCTGGCGGCCGGGTTCTTCAAGACATATCGGAAGGAATTCCTGATGGCCGCGGGGGCCCTGGCCCTGGCCGCCCTGGTGTTCGCGGCCCTGACCCTCGTCCGGTCCCATAGCCAATCCGTCCACAGCCGGGTGGTCGGGGACGTCGCCGAGCTCGTCTCCGGCCTCGAGGCCAAGCCGGAAAATCTGGCCGAGCTCGAAAAGCTCGCCGGAAAAGGCCGCTACGCCCGTCTGGCCAACCTCGAGCTGGCCAAGCACTGGTTCGAGAAGGGTGACATGGCCAAGACGGAGTCCTTCCTGGCCCGCGTCCCCGCGGGGCGAAAGGACCTCCTCCACTACCAGATCGAGGATTTCAGGGCCCAGGTCTTCGTCCGGCAGAAGGAGTTCGACAAGGCCATCGCCGTCTACGGCAAGATGAGGGACGAGAAACCCGAGGCCTATCCGCTCGACGCCGTCCTGTTCCATCTGGCGGAAGCCCACGAGCTCAAGGGCGAGAGCAAGGAGGCGCTGGACCTCTACAAAAAGCTCCAGAAGGAATACGCTCAGACCTACTACGGGTACGAGGCCTCCCTGAAGGCCTCCCGGCTGGAGCTTGCCCGCTAGGAAAAAGTTGTCAAATCGAACGGAAAAGCTATAATATCCCCCAATATTCCCTAGGAGGAAGGACATGGCTTTCATCATCACCGAAGAGTGCATCAACTGCGGCGCCTGCGAGCCCGAGTGCCCCAACCAGGCCATCTCGGCCGGGGAGGAGCGCTATGTGATCGACCCGGCCAAGTGCACGGAATGCGTGGGCCATCACGACACGCAGCAGTGCGCGGCCGTCTGCCCCACCGACGCCTGCGTCCACGACCCCGACCGCAAGGAGACCCAGGAAGAGCTTATGGCCAAGTTCCACAAGCTCACGGGCAAGTAATCCCGGACGCGGATCCGATCCTGAGAGGGCAGGAGTGAAGAGCTTCACTCCTGTCTTTTTTTTCCGATCATGAGCGACCCCAGGCCCCGGCCCAGGATCTGGCTGAACATCCTCCTCTTCGGGCTGACGCTCGTGTCCACGTTCTTCGTCGGCCTGCTCTGGAGCCTGAGCTATGTCCACGCCGAACTGCTCGCTTCGGGCGGCCCCGCGGAACTCGGTCTCCGGGCGCTCCTGAAGCCTGAGATCCTCCTGCTGAGCCTCTCTTACTGCATTGTCCTCATGATCATCCTTGTCGGCCACGAGCTCGGCCACTACCTGACCTGTCGCAGGTACGGCCTGGATGCGACCCTGCCATTTTTCATCCCCTTCCCGACCCTTATCGGCACGCTGGGCGCTTTCATCAAGATCAAGTCGCCCATCAGACATAAAGGGCAGCTGTTCGACATCGGGGCCAACGGCCCCTTGGCCGGGTTCGCCCTGGCCTTTCCGGCCCTGGCCGGCGGGCTGGCCCTTTCGAAGGTCGTCCCGGCCCTTCCGAAGGAGGGGGCCATCATCTTCGGCGAGCCGCTGGTCTTCGACCTGCTCGAAACCCTGTTCTTCGCCGCGGCCCCGGCCGGATCGGACCTCGTCCTGCACCCGATGGCCTTCGCCGGGTGGGTCGGCATCCTGGTCACTTCTTTCAATCTCCTGCCTTTCGGCCAGCTCGACGGCGGGCATATCGCTTACGCCTTGTTCGGGCCCCGGACGCGGCTCCTGTCCCGCGCTCTCGTCGCCGCGTTCGTCGTCATGGGCTTCTTTTTCTGGGTCGGCTGGTTCCTTTGGGCCGGGGTCCTGCTCGTTCTCGGGATGAGGCACCCGCGCTTGATAGACGAGGACCAGCCTCTGTCGCCAAAAAGGAAGGCCCTAAGCCTGGTCGTCCTGCTCATCTTCGTTCTGTCCTTCATTCCGGACCCGGTCCGCGGGTTCGATCTGCGGACGGTGTTGAAGGGCTTCGGAGTGATCGCGGGATGATCCGCCGGGGCTTCCGGACGATCCCGTTTTTATTCACAGGAATTGTGGAAAAGCTGTTGAAATCGAGCTTGTTCCCATCGCCAATATCCAGTCCTGCTTGAAGATACCGCGCTTTGCACAAGAATTCGTCATGGGCCCTAAATTAATCTTTTTCAGCAACTTAATAACTCATTGAAAAGACATATGTTGTATGGTAAAAAGAAGCGGAGGAGAAAAGGAGGCCGCCATGGGTGACCGGTTCCGGGAAGTCGAGGAGACGTTCGCCCGTCTGAGCCGGAAATACCACGACCGGGCGATCTCCCAGAGGGACTACATCGACAGCCTGAAGCAGCTCCGCATCAAGGACGAGGAGGGCCGCTTCTGGATGATCGGCGCCCAGAGCGGCCACTGGTATTGCTTCGACGGCGGCGGGTGGACCCGGGCCAAACCGCCCTCCCTGCTCGAGCGCAAGGCCGTCTGCATCTCCTGCGGCTTCGAGAACGACCTGGAAGCCGAGTTCTGCGTCCGCTGCGGCAGCCGCCCCGACGAGATAGAGCCGGAGGATGCGCCGCCGGCGAGCATGGGCGCCGGGCCCTCACCCCTTCGAGGCCCCCGGGCCCTCGTCGTCCGGGCGTGCCACGTCGGCTCGTTCTTCTGGTTCTTCGGCATCACGGGCCTGTTCGCGGGCATCCTGGCTGGCCTCGTCGTCGGCGTGACCAGCCTCTTCCCCGGATTGATCGCCGGCCTGCCCGCCTTTTTCGCCGACATCCAGGGAAAGCTCCCCGGCGGCTTGGTGTTCACCGTCCTCGGCGGTCTCGCCGGCTTCGCGATCTTCGGCGTGGGCGGGGCGCTGACGGCCCTCGTTTCCAACGGCGTCATGTCCCTGGTCGGCGGGATTAGGTTCCAGGCCGAGGAGGCCGCCGAAAGCGGTCCTGAGACACCCGAGGATCAAAAGGGCTAACGGCCCTCCGCGGCGAGGCGGGCCAAACCCCAAGCGATCTGGCCGAGCGACAACGACTCGTCGCTCGGGGAATAGAGCAACGGCCGGAGCGCCCGGAATCCCGCGGCGGCCAGCCGTGCTTCGGTCCTTTCGAGAAGCCGCTTGTTGAGAAAGACCCCCCCCGTCAGGACCACCGTGTCCGTCCCGTGCGCCTCCCTCGCCTTGCCGGCGACCCTGACGATGAGCGCGGCCAGGCTGTCGTGGAACTTGGCCGCGACCGCGGCCGCTGGCAGGCCGTTCCCGATATCGCGGACGACAGCGGCGATGAGCGGCCCGAACGAGATGGTCATCGGCAGGCCCTGTTCGTACGGCGAGACGGCGGCGGGATAGGTTCCCCGGACGTTGCGGGCCGCGCCGGCCGCGGCCTCGAGCCGCATGGCCGCCTCGGCCTCGAACTCCATCCGCTCCGGGGCCAGGCCGCAAAGCCAGGAGACGGCGTCGAAAAGGCGCCCGCAGCTCGAGGCCAGAGGGCTCCGGACCCCTCCCCGGACCATGGCCAGCACGGACCGGACCCGTTCCCTCCCGATCCCCGGGAAAGCGTCGACGCCTCCGAGCTCCGGCCCGAACGCGTCGTGAAGGTGCGATAGGGCCATGCGCCACGGCTCCCTGGCCGCGAGGTCGCCGCCCG
>VGJC01000012.1 GCA_016867635.1 Candidatus Aminicenantota bacterium
ACCTGGCCCCCCCTCTCCTGAAGAACCTCAAGGAGGTCTATTCGCGGATGTCCGGCAAGGAGGCCGAGATCGTCGCCGTTCACGCCGGCCTCGAGTGCGGCATCATCGGCGAGAAGTTCCCGGGCATGGACATGATCTCCTTCGGCCCGACCATCAAGAACCCGCATTCCCCCGAAGAGCGCGTCCACATCGGCTCGGTCGAGAAATTCTGGGTCTTCCTCTCTACGGCCCTGGCCGACCTGTCGAAGTGACAGGGAGCGAGAGCGGGGACCGCAGCGTGAACAGACGAAGTTTTCTTGTCGCGGCGGGAGCCCTGGGTGCGGCCGTATCCGGGCTCTTCGCCGGTCAAAAAAGGAGCAAGGCCATGAAAAAGCAGGTCCAAACCGACCGGGCCCCGAAGGCCATCGGCCCCTATTCCCAGGGCATCGTCGCCAACGGGTTCGTTTTCTGCTCGGGCCAGATCCCCATCGATCCGGCCACCGGAGAGCTCAACAACGGAACGATCGAGGAACAGACGCGCCTCGTCCTCAAGAACCTCGGCGCCGTCCTGGAAGCGGCCGGTTCGTCCTACGACGACGTCGTCAAGTGCACGGTCTTCCTCCACGACATGAACGACTTCGCCCGGATGAACGGGGTCTACGCCGAGTTCTTCAAGGCCCCCAGCCCGGCCCGGGCCGCCGTCCAGGTCGCCCGGCTGCCCCGCGACGTCAAGGTCGAGATCGAGGCCGTCGCGCTCGTCAAATAGCCGTTATGCCCATATATGAGTACGTATGCCATAAATGCGGCCATGCGTTCGAGTGCCTGGTGACGGCCGGCAGGGACAAGGACGTCGCCTGCCCCGAGTGCGGCGCCGGCGAGCCCAGGAAGACGATCTCCTGCTTCGGCATCGGCGGAGGATCGAGCCGGATCAAGGCCTCCTCGTCGGGCTGTACGAGCTGCTCGACGAAATCCTGCGGCACCTGCCGCTGATCCGTCGGGCGTTCCTGCCCCCCGCCTTCGGTCTTTCTTCCCTTGACTTATCGATCCCGTTGACGATTAAATAGCACCTATCATGGGACGGACAGGACGGCCCGAGCGCAAGACACCACGGCGGCCGTCCCCTGCCGTCCGGGCCGGGGTCGACACCGGCGGGACGTTCACCGATGTTGTCGTCTGGGAGGGCGGCCGGCTCTCCAACCGCAAGGTCCTGTCGACCCCCCGCGACCCCTCGCAGGCCATCTTCGAAGGGCTTGGCGACGTCCTTGGCGGCGCCCCCGGCGCTTTCATCGTCCACGGCACGACCGTGGCCACCAACGCCCTCCTGCAGAGAAAAGGGGGTCGCGTCGCCCTCATCACCACGGCCGGGTTCGAGGACGTCCTGGCCATCGGGCGGCAGACCCGGCGGGACCTCTACTCGCTCCGTCCCGAGGACAGGTTCGAGCTCATCCCGGCCGGCCTCCGGTTCGGGGTCCGGGAAAGGACGCTTTATACGGGCCGCGTCGAGAGACCCGTCAGCCGGACCGAGGTCCGCGGGATCATCGCCAGGGCCCGGAAAGCCGGAGCGCGGGCCGTGGCCGTCTGCCTTCTCCACTCGTATGTCAATCCCCGGAACGAAGAGGTCATCGCCCAAGAGCTCGAGAAGGCGGGCATGATGGCCTCGGTCTCGAGCCGCCTCCTTCCCGAACACCGTGAATACGAGCGGACGTCCACGACGGCCATCAATGCCACCCTCATGCCGGTCATGGACCGCTACCTGACCGAACTGGACCGCCGTCTCGGCCGGTCCGAGCTCAGGATCATGCAATCCAACGAGGGCTACATCACCTCGGCGCGGGCCCGCCTGGAGCCCATCAAGACCGCGCTGTCCGGCCCGGCGGGAGGTGTCGTCGGGGCCCGCGTCCTGGCCGTCGCGGCCGGGATCCCGAACGTCATCAGCTTCGACATGGGCGGGACGTCGACGGATGTCTCTCTCATCGAAGGGCGGATCCGCCGGACGCACGAGGCCCGCATCGGGGATTTCCCCATTCGGTTGCCGATCATCGACATCCACTCGGTCGGTGCCGGGGGAGGCTCGATCGCTTTTACCGACCGGGGAGGTTCGCTCCGGGTCGGTCCGCAGAGCGCCGGCGCCGACCCGGGCCCGGCCTGTTACGGTCTCGGCGACCTGCCGACCGTGACCGACGCCAACCTCTGCCTCGGCCGGCTGGACGCCGATTTCTTCCTGGGCGGGAAAATGCGCATCTACCCCGAGCGCAGCCGGGCCGCCGTGGGAGCCCTGGGCCGGCGGATCGGCAAGTCCATGTTGGACACGGCCTTGGGCATCGTCGCCGTGGCCAACGCCAATATGGAGAAAGCCATCAGGGTCATATCCGTCGAGCGCGGTCACGATCCCCGCGGGTTCGCTCTTTTCCCCTTCGGCGGCGCGGGCGGGATGCACGCCGCGGAGATGGCCGCCCATCTGGGCCTGCCGACGATCGTCGTCCCCCGCAACGCGGGCGTCCTGTCGGCCTTCGGGCTGCTCATGGCGGACTCCATCAAGGATTACACGAGGTCCCTGATGAAGCCGGACTCCCTGGTCACGTTGCCCGAGCTCGAAAAGGAGTTCCGGGGACTCGAGGAAGCGAGCCGCCGCGACATGGCCGAGGACGGGTTCGCCGATAAGGACCTCGTCCTCGAACGCTCCCTCGACTGCCGCTACCTCGGCCAGTCCTACGAGATCGACGTCCCTTACCGCAAGGGGCGCACGGCCGCGCGGGCCTTTCTCGAGGCCTTTCACAGCCGACACAAGGCGCTCTATTCCTACCGTCATGACGGCCGGCCGGTGGAGATCGTCAACCTCCGGGTCAAAGCCGTGGCCGTCACGCCGAAGGTCCCGCTGGTCAAAGAGCGCGGTTCGCCCGTCATGGACCCCCGGGCCGTGGTCGGCAGGCAGTCGATCGTTTGCGGCCGGTCCGCCCATGACGGCCTGGTCCTCGACCGGTCGCGCCTCCGGGCCGGCAACTCCGTCCGCGGTCCGGCGCTGGTCATCGACCCCGAATCGACGATCTATCTCCCCCCGGGCCATGCGGCCCGGGTCGACGGATATTCGAACCTCATCATCCGCAAAGGGGCGGCCCGATGAAGTCCTACGACCCCATCGAGCTCGAGCTCTTCAAGAACGTCTTCATCGCCGTCTCGGAAGAGATGGGGGCCGTCCTCGGGCGCACCGCCCTGTCCCCCAACATCAAGGAGCGGAAGGATTACTCCTGCTCGCTTTTCAACGACAAGGGCGAGACGCTGGCCCAGGGCTCCTACATCCCCGTTCATCTCGGGGCCATGCCCCTCTCCGTCCAGTCCGCGATGCGGTCGGTGACGTTCGATCCGGGCGACCTGGTCATCCTCAACGACCCTTACCGGGGCGGCACCCACCTGCCCGACATCACCTGCATCTCCCCGGTCTTCATCGGCGGGAAGCGCAGCTTCTTCGTGGCCAACCGGGCCCATCACTCCGACGTGGGCGGAATGACCCCGGGCTCCATGCCCTTGGCGACCGAGCTTTTCCAGGAGGGCCTGATCATCCCGCCGCTGAAGCTCTTTTCCCGGGGCCGGATGAACAACGGCGTCTTCGACCTCCTCCTTTCGAACGTCCGCACGCCGGAAGAGCGCCGGGGCGACCTCCTCGCCCAGTTCGCGGCCAACGAGGTCGGGCGAGCGAGGCTCGAGGAGGCCGTGACCCGCTTCGGGGTCGAGAAGGTCCGCTTGTATTCCGGGCTCATCCAGGACTATACCGAGAAGTTCCTTCGGGACACCATCCGGGCCATCCCCGACGGGAGTTATGACTTCGAGGATCTCCTGGACAACGACGGGATCTCGGCCCGGCCGATCAAGATCGCCGTCAGGCTGACCATCCGGGGAGACCGGGCGGTCGTCGATTTCAGCGCCTCATCGCCCCAGACGGAAGGCGGGGTCAACGCCAATCTCGCCGTGACCTCTTCGGCCGTCCTCTATGTCTTCCGGTCCCTCGTCGAGGACGACATCCCCTTCAACACGGGGCTGATGAGGCCCCTCGAGATCGTCGCCCCGCCCGGGTCCATCGTCAACGCCGAGTTCCCGGCCGCCTGCGCCGGGGGCAACGTCGAGACCTCGCAACGCATCGTCGACGTCCTGCTCGGGGCCCTGGTCAAGGCCCTGCCGGGAAGGATCCCGGCCGCGAGCCAGGGGACCATGAACAACATCGCCTTCGGGGGCTATGACCCCTGGAGGAAAAGGCCCTTCGCCTATTACGAGACCATCGGCGGCGGCATGGGCGCCGGGCCGGGCACGGCCGGGCTGTCCGGCGTGCACACCCACATGACGAATTCGCTCAACACCCCGGTCGAGGCCCTGGAGAACTACCTGCCCCTGACCATACGTTCCTACGGGCTCAGAAAAGGATCGGGCGGCGCAGGGCGCTCCCGCGGCGGCGATGGGATCGTCCGCGAGTACGAATTCCACGTGGCCGCGGCCTTGACGATCATGTCCGAGCGCCGCCGATTCGCCCCCTACGGCGTTCGCGGGGGGGCGCCCGGGGCGCGGGGCCGGAACATCCTGGTCTCGAAGGGCGTCCGCACGGCCCTCGGCTCGAAGGTCAACATCAAGCTCCGGGCGGGGGATGTCCTGAGGGTGGAAACGCCCGGCGGAGGCGGTTCCGGAAAGGCCCCGAAAAAGCCGAAGCGGGTCGGCCGGAAAACCGCCCTCAGCTCTTCTTGAGCTTGTTCTTTTCGATCAGCAGCATGCCCTGGTAGGACACGTAGTTCAGGAGGATCATGACCCGCTCGCGGTCGCCGACCTCCTTCTGGAAGATGCCCTTGAGCCCCTTGAGCGGGCCTTCGACGACCTCGATCTCGTCCCCGACCGCCGGTTCCTCCCCGTACCTCTCGAAGACGATCAGCCCGTCTCTTTCACGGGCCCGGATGCCGGCGACGACCTCTTCGGGGATCGGGGTCGGGCCCTCGTCGCCGCCGACGACCCTCTTCACGCCGCGCGTATACTTGACCGTCTGGTACTGCCTGGGGAAGTCGAAGGACAGGAAGGCGTATCCCGGGAAGAACGGGCTGACCCTTTTTTCGTGGACGTACTTGGGGCAGTAGATCGTGAAGCCGCCCTCCTGGAAAAGGCGCTCCACCTGGGCTTCCTTCTTGGGCTTGGTGTTGATGACGAACCAGGCGGCCATTTCCTGACCTATGGCCCGTCGTCCGTCAGCCCGAGGCGCCGGTAAAGGCCCGGCCTCCTGTCCTCGAGGAAGTGCCGGCGGGCGTGACAAGATCGGTTCTTACCGAGATCGCATTCGGCATAGAGGATGTGATCGGCGCCCCGGGGGGCGCGGGCGATGACCCGGCCGTCCGGGTCGACGACGAACGACTCGCCGGAGAACTCGATCTCCTCCTCGCGCCCGACGCGGTTGACGAGGGCCGCGAAATAGCCGTTCTGGAAAGCGGCCGTCTGGAGCTCCGCTTCGAATATCCCTTCGGTCCACTCCCCCACCGCGCCGGCCTGCGGCACGACGACGAGTTCGGCGCCCTGAAGACGCAGGGCCCTCATGTATTCCGGGAAGTGGCGGTCGTAGCAGATGGCCACCCCGATCTTGCCGACAGATGTCGGGAATACGAGCCGGCCGGCATCCGCCGGGGCATAGTAGCCCTTCTCGTGGAACCCCGGTCCTTCCATGATGTGGGCCATCCGGGTGACCCCGAGCAGGCTCCCGTCGCCGTCGATGACCGGCGAAGAGTCGTAGGTGGCGCGGCCGGCGCGTTCGAAGACGTTGAGGACGGCGACGACCCCGGTCTCTTTGGCCAGGCGGCCGAACAGGTCCGTCGTCGGGCCGGGGACGGGCTCCGCTTCCAGGAGCCGGGCTTCCGTGGCCGGGACCTGGGGCAGGAACCGGGAAAAGGCCAGCTCCGCGAAAGCCGCCAGCCCGGCCCCCGCCCGCGCGGCCTGGAGAAAAGCCTTCGCGCCTCGTTCCCTGTTCTCGCCCGGTTCGAGCCCGGCGTGCTGCTGGATCAGGGCGATCTTGAGGCTCAACGACAGGCTTTCTCGACGTCGGCCGGCGTCTTGGGGATGGGGGGGCCCAGGACCCGCCGGCCCTTTTCCGTGACCAGGACGTCGTCCTCGAGCCGGACGCCGCCGAAGTCGAGGAACTTCTCCACCTTGTCGTAGGCGATGAATTCCAGGTGCTTCTTTTCCTTGCGCCATTTTTCGACGAGGGCCGGGATGAAATAGATCCCGGGCTCGACGGTCATGACATATCCGGGCCGCAGCTCGCGGGCCATGCGGAGATAGGCCAGGCCGAACTGGTCGCTCCTCTTGACCGAGTCGTTGTAGCCGACGTGGTTCTCTCCGAGGTCCTCCATGTCGTGGACATCCAGGCCCATGTTGTGCCCCAATCCATGGGGGAAGAAGAGGGCATGGGCGCCCTTGGCGACGGCCTCGGCCGCGTCGCCCTTCATCAGCCCCAGGTCCTTGAGGCCCCGGGCCATGGTCCCGGCGGCCTTCAGGTGGATGTCCTTGAACATGACGCCGGGTTTCATGGCCCGGATGGCGGCCTCCTGCCCGGAAAGGACGATGTCATAGACGTCCTTCTGACGGCGGTTGAATTTCCCGCCGACGGGCACGGTCCGGGTGATGTCGCAGGCGTAGGACATCTCCGACTCGGCCCCGACGTCCACCACCAGGAGCCGTCCTTTGGTGAGCAGGTTGCCGTGATAATGGTTGTGAAGGGTCTGGCCGTTGACGGTCACGATGGGCGGGAAGGCCAGACGGTATCCGCGGGACAGGGCGATGCCCTCCATGGCTCCCGAGACTTCCCGCTCATAGCGGCCGGGCTTGGCCAGCTTCATGGCCGCCAGGTACATGTCGCGGGTGACTTCCAGGGCCCCTTCGATCTCTTTGATCTCTTCCTTGGACTTGACCAGCCGCTGGTCGACGACGGCCTTGATGAAGGCGCCGGAGGCCTTGGCCTTGAGGTCCTTGTGGGGGATCTTGAGAAGCTCGCCGAGAACCCTGGCCGTCTGGGCCCTGTAGGGAGGCAGGTAATGGACGGGCCGTCCCGCGGACAGGGCCTTTGTGACATATTCCTCAAAGGCCTTGCGCGGGGCGGTGCGGCCGACCCCGACCTCGCGGGCCCGGTCCTTCATCTTCGGAAGATGGCCCATCCAGATGATGTCCTCGATCCCGATGTCGTCCCCGAAAAGGATATCCTTGTTCTCGTCGATGTCCACGACGGCGGCCAGCCCGGGGGAATTCAGCCCGAAGTAATAAAGGAACGAGCTGTCCTGGCGGAAAGGATAGGTATTGGCCGGATAATTCATCGGGCATTCCTCGTTGCCCATGAACAGCAGGATCCCCCGGCCGATCCGCTTTTTCAGGAGCTTGCGCCGGCGGGCATAGATCTCGGATTTGAACATATCGTCCTCCTTGTGGATTCGAAGGGGATTTTATAACAGATAATCGGGCGGCGTACAACTCTTTACGAAGGTTTGAAATGCCGCGGGCCCGGTGATATGATGAGCGACCTGGTAACGAGTCCGAGGACGAAGGAGACGGGAATGGGCGGCTTTTTCGGCGTGGTCGGGAAAAAGGACGTGGTCCAGGACCTGTTCTACGGGGTGGATTATCATTCTCACCTGGGAACGAAACGGGGCGGGCTGGCCGTCGGCAACGCCGGCGGCATCGCCCGCTACATCCACAACATCGAGAACGCCCAGTTCCGGTCGAAGTTCGAGGAGGATGTCCGCAAGCTCCACGGATCGCGCGGCATCGGGGTCATCAGCGATTTCGAGGACCAGCCCCTGCTGGTCAGGTCCCACTTGGGACATTTCTCGATCGCCACGGTCGGCATCGTCAGGAACGTCGATGCCCTGGTCGAACGGGCTTTCCGGGCCAAGCGCATCCACTTCTCCGAGATGAGGGGCGGGGCCATCAACCCGACCGAGCTCATCGCCGCGCTCATCAGCCAGAAGGAATCGTTCGAGGAGGGCATCCGGCACGTCTGGGACATGATCGAGGGCTCCTGCTCCATCCTCATCCTGACGGACGAGGGCGTCCTGGCGGCCAGGGACAGCATGGGGCGTACGCCCATCGTCCTCGGGCAGAAACCCGGGTCCTACGCCGCGACCTTCGAGACCTGCGCCTTTCCCAACCTGGGATTCGAGACGGAACGGTTCCTCGGCCCGGGGGAGATGGTCATGATCACGCCCGAAGGCTTCGAGACCCGGGTCCCGCCCCGCGATACCCTGCAGATCTGCGCCTTCCTTTGGGTCTATTACGGGTACCCGGCCTCGAACTACGAGGGGATCAACGTCGAGACGGTCCGCAACGCGTGCGGGGAGATCCTGGCCCGCAACGAGAAGGTCGAGGTCGACCTGGTGGCCGGCATCCCCTCCTCCGGCATCGGCCACGGGCTTGGATACGCCGCGGAGGCCCATATCCCCTTCCGCCGGCCCTTCGTTAAGTACACTCCCACCTGGGCCCGCAGCTTCATGCCCCAGCACCAGGACGTCCGCGACACCGTGGCCCGCATGAAGCTCATCCCCATCCGGGAGATCATCCAGGGCAGAAAGCTCCTCTTCTGCGAGGATTCGATCGTCCGCGGAACGCAGCTCAAGGACACCATCCAACGCCTTTATGAATCGGGGGCCATCGAGGTCCATATGCGGCCCGCCTGTCCTCCTTTGATCTATGGCTGCCCCTTCCTCAATTTCTCCCGGTCGCGCTCGGAGCTCGACCTGGCCGCCCGCAAGGCCATCCGGGCCCTGGATGGTCCGGACTCCACCGATTACGGGGAATACACCCGCGCCGGTTCCGAGAAATACGAGGCCATGGTCGCGTGGATCGCCCAATCGTTGGGGCTGACCTCTCTTCGGTACCAACGGCTGGACGACCTCGTCAAGGCCATCGGGCTGCCCAAGTCCAAAGTCTGCACATACTGCTGGGACGGGGTCGACGATACGGCGAAGAGCCCGCGTCTCTTCGAGTGACTTTTCGGGACAGGGACCAGGCGGGGGTTTCCGGACAAAAAAAAATGGTAGCGGGGGCTGGATTTGAACCAGCGACCTCCGGGTTATGAGCCCGACGAGCTACCAGGCTGCTCTACCCCGCGGTACCGCCATGCATTATAGCAAATCCGAATGCAAAGTCAAAGGGGAATTTTTCCCGGCTAGTCGAGCTCTCTGCCCAGCGTTTCGGGGATCCAGATCCAGATCAAGGCGGCCGCCAGGAAAGCCAGGGAGATGAGAGAAAAAGAGAAACCGAACCCCCGGACCTGGGCCAGCGAGCCGACGATGAACGGGGCGGCGGCGCTGACGATGCGCCCCGTGTTGTAGGTGAAGCCCTGGGCCGTGGCCCGGATCTTCGTGGGGTAGAGCTCGGCCGTCAGGGCCCCGAAGCCGCTGAAGTATCCCGTCCCGAAGAAGGCCACGAACGGCCCCAGGACCAGGAGCGCCAGCGGGTCCCTGGTGCTGGAATAGAGGACGACGAAGACGGCGGCCGTGACGAGGAACGCGATGTAGGTCCTTTTCCGCCCGAACCGGTCGCTGATGAAGCCGAACGAGACATAGCCCAGCCACATGCCGACCTGCATGAAGATGACCAGCCCCGACATCAGCCTGGGGCTCAAACCGATCCCGCCCTGCTCGGCGGTCATGGAGAGATAGGCCGGGATCCAAAGATTGAGGCCCCACCAGGCGAACAAGGTGCAGGCGTTCATCAGGGTCACGAGCGCGGTGAGGCGCACCCTTTCGGGGCTGAAGACCTCGGCCAGTTCGGCCAGGCCCTTGGTCCCCCGTGACCGGCGGGCCCTCCAGATCTCGGGCTCCCGGACGTTCCTCCGGATCCAGAGCGTGAACAGGGCCGGGACGACCCCGGCGAAGAACACGGCCCGCCATCCCCAGATGGGGAGCACGACCGCAGCCACGGCGGCCGCCAGGGCATAGCCGACGGCCCAGGAGCTTTGGACGACGCCCAAGGCTTTGCCCCGGTGCTCGCCGGACCAGGTCTCGGACACAAGGGCCGCCCCGCTGGCCCATTCGCCGCCCATGCCCAGGCCCAGCAGGACCCGGAACACGGCCAGCATGAGGATGCTCGTGGACAGGCCGCAGGCCGCGGTGAAGACGGAGTAGATGAGGATGCTGTACATCATGGCCGTGCGGCGGCCGTGCCGGTCGGCGACGATGCCGAAGACGAGACCCCCGAAGGCCGAGGCGATCAGGGTCAGCGAGCCCAGCAGCCCGGCCGTCGACTTGGCCATGCCGAGGTCGGCCATCACGGAGGCCAGGACCATGGCGTAGAGCATGACGTCGAAGGCGTCCAGCATCCAGCCGAACGAGGCCGCGACGAGGGCCCGGCGGGCGTCGGGAGAAGCTTCCTTCCACCACGCGAAACGCGGCATTATCTGTGGGACCATGGACCCGCTTATAGCACAAAAAAACGCCTTTGGACAGCCGGGCCAGCCCAGAGAAGGGCCCGGGGATGAAAAGAACGGCCGGAGCGGGTCGTAAGCCGAATTCTGTCCCCGCCGAAACGGGTGACGGTCATTTGTCTAGGCCCCGGATCGCTCCGGGGCTCGAGCGGCCGACCCGCCCCCTGGGACGGGCCGTCCCAAAACGGGGCTCGTTTGGCCTTGCTCCGGATGGGGTTTGCCCTGCCCCCGGCGTCTCCGCCGGGGCGGTGAGCTCTTACCTCACCATTTCACCCTTACTCCCCGGGAAGGCTGCGCCTCGCCCGGAGGGCGGTGTGTTTTCTGTGGCACTTTCCCCCGGTCGCCCGGGGTCGCTGTTAGCGACCATCCTGCCCTTCGGAGTTCGGACTTTCCTCCCCTCCTTCCTCGTCGGAAGGAGCGGCGACCGCCTCGCCCACTCCGGCCGTTATCCTGATCCCGTACTGCTCAAGCTTCTTATACAGGTTGCTGCGCGGCGTGTCAATGTCCCGGGCCGTCTGGGAGATGTTCCAGTTGTTGGCCTCGAGCTTGGCCAGCAGGAAATCCCGCTCGGCCATGTCCCGGAACTCGCGGAGCGTCTTGGCCCCCGAGACGTCGGACCGGGGGCCCTCGGCCGCTTTCCCGAACGGGGCGGGCAGGTCCTCTTTTTCGATCGTCTCCCGGTCGGTCATGATCAGCAGGCGCTCGACCGTGTTCTTGAGCTCCCGGACGTTGCCCTTCCAAGGGTGCCGGACGAGGACCTCCATGGCGCCGGCCGAGAAGGTCCGGGGCTTGAAGTTGTTCTCCTCGGCGAAGGTCCTCGAGAAGTAGTCGACGAGAAGGGGGATATCCTCCTTGCGGTCCCGAAGGGGCGGCGAGTGAAGCGGAACGACGTTCAGCCGGAAGTAGAGGTCCTCACGGAACCGCCCGGCCCCGATCTCCTCCCGGAGGTCCTTGTTCGTGGCGGCCAGCACCCGCACATCGACCTTGGCGATGCGGCTCGAGCCGACCTTCTGGACTTCGCCTTCCTCGAGGACCCGGAGGACCTTGGATTGCGTCCTCAGGCTCATGTCGCCGACCTCGTCGAGGAAGATCGTCCCGCCGTCGGCCTGCTCGAACTTGCCCGACTTTTTCTCGGTGGCCCCGGTGAAGGACCCCTTTTCGTGGCCGAAGAGCTCCGATTCGATGAGCTCCTCGGGGATGGCGGCGCAGTTGACCTGGACGAACTTCTCCCGGGCCCTCAGGCTGTTCGTGTGGATCGAGCGGGCGATGAGCTCCTTGCCCGTGCCGCTCTCGCCGTGGATGAGGACGGTCGCGTTGGTGGGCGCGATCTTGAGGATCTCCTTCCAGAGCGTCTGGATGAGGGGATGCCGGCCGACGATCTCGTAATGCTTTTCCGCTTTCCTTTTGAGGTCCAGGCACTCCCGGGCCAGGCTGGTCTGGTTCAGGGCGTTGCGGACGCTCAGAAGGACGCGGTCCCGGTGGAGGGGTTTCTCCAGAAAATCGAAGGCCCCCAGCTTGGTGGCCTCGACGGCCGCGTGGATCGTGCCTTGACCGGAGATCATGACGACCTCGGGGGAGAACGGGAGCTGCTTGACCTCGGCCAGGACTTCCAGGCCGCTCTTGCCGGGCATCTTGATGTCCAACAGAATGAGGTCGATGCCGACGGCCTGCCGCAAGGCCTCGAGGCCGTCCTCTCCCGAGGCGGCCTCGAACAGCTCGTAGCCCTCGTATTCGAGGATCATCCTCAGGGTCTTGCGGATGTTCTCTTCGTCGTCGATGACCAGGATCCTGGCCGCTCTCTCGGCTTTCATCGTCTCGTCCCTCTTTCGCCCGGATTCTAACACAGTCCCCGTCCGGCGGCAAAATCCGGAGGGGCGTCGGAGCGCGCCTTGGAGAGGGTCCCGGGATTGTGCTAAACTGGGAAAAGAGGAGTCAGGTGATCAGGGCCGTAGCCAGGGTATCCGCCGGATCGAAGCTCCTTTTGCTCTCCTTGCCGCTCCTTGCGCTCCTCGTCCCGCCTGTCCGGGGCGCCGGTTCGGGCGAGCGGGGCCGGTCCTTCCGGCTCGACAACGGCCTCCGTGTCTTTCTCTACGAAAAGCGCGGCTTTCCTCTGCTCAACGTCGTTACGGCCTTCGACGTCGGCTCCAAGGACGAGTCCGACGGGACGAGCGGACTCATCCATCTCCTCGAGCACTGCATCCTTTTCCGCGGCACGGAGACGCGCTCCGGCCGGGAGGTCAGCCGCGATCTCCGGCGCCACGGCGCCTACTTCAACGCCCACACCGGTCCCGATCTCTCCGTCTTCGAGCTCTCGCTGCCCTCCGAGTTCGCCGAGTTCGGCCTTCGGAACCAGAAGGACATCCTGTTCGGGTTCACCCTGACCCAGGAGGAGCTGGACGAGGAGAAGGAGGTCATCCTGGAGGAGCTCAACCAGATGGAGGACGATCCCCAAAGATGGTCCGTGGACCTCGTCCTTCAGAGCCTTTTCCCCGACCATCCCTACGGGCGGTCGGTCTACGGACGGAAAGAGGTCATCGCCTCGGCCACGGCCGCCGGTCTCGCGGATTTTCACCGCTCGTTCTTCGTCCCCGACAATGGGGCCCTGGCCGTCGTGGGCGATTTCCAAATGGAGGAGATGGAACGGATGGTCCGGGAGGTTTTCGGACCTCTCCCCCGCTCCGGCCTGGCCCGGGCGCCGCTCCCGACGGCGGCCGTCCTCGGAAAAACAGCGTTCCATCGGGAGTCGAAGGACGTCGACGGGGGGACCCTGGTCATCGGCTTCGTCGCCCCCGCCTTCAACGATCCCGACCAGTACGCCATGGACCTCCTGGTCGAGATCCTGGGCCGAGGGGTCAACCCCCTCCTCCCGGCCGCCCTGCGGGCCCAGAGGAACCTCTTCCAGACGCTGAACATGGCCTATTTCGCCAACCGCTTCGGCGGGGCGGTCGTCATCTCGATGCGCGTCGAACCGAAGGACCTGACCCTGGCCCGTAACGAGGCCCTGAACTACCTCCAGAGGGCCCACAGCGGATCGTATTCCAGGTCGGATCACGTGGGGGACGAAGCTTTCTTCGCCTTCGATTTCCTGGAAAGCGCCAAGAACCAGGTCCGTTTCGCGGTCGGCCAGGCCGAAGAGTCGGGTCTGGCCCTGGCCGCCTCCCTGGCCCGTTTCATGCTCCTCAACACGCGCGATGACCCCGGGCGCTATCTGGACCGGATAGCGGGGGTCCGGTCGGCCGATATCCGGAAAGTGGCCATGAAATACTTCGGCAAGGGGGAATCCGCCGCCGTGGCCGTCGTTCCGGCCGCGGGGGGCCGGGCCCGGAAATGACCGCTCTCCGCCTGTTCATGACCGTCGCTGTCTTCCTTGCCCTGCCGCAGGCCGGAGGGGCCCAAACCCCCTGGAAAGAGGGGCCGGAAAAGATCGTCCTGTCCACGGGACTGACCTGCCTTTATCAGCGGGACGCCGCTTCACCCACGACCGTCGTCCAGATCTTCATCGCCGGCGGGAAGAGCGCGGTCCCTGAGGGCTTCGACGGCTTGGCCTACCTGGCCACGTCCCTGTCCTTGGAGATCCCGGACGAGGGCAAGGCCCGGGACCTCATGGCCCAGGCGACCCGGATGTACCTGTCGGTTTGGGAGGATTGCTCGATCATCCACCTCGAGTGCCTCTCGGAGAACCTGGAGGCGGCCTTCCGAGCGGCCTCGGATATCGTTCAGGACCCTCTTCTGACAGGCGTCCGGATCGAGCGGACCAAACGAACGATGGCCCTGAGAGGGCGCTCCGTGCGGGACGACGCCGAGGCTGCCGGGCGGGACGCGGTCCTGCAGGCCCTTTACGGGAACCGCGGATACGGGACCCCCGCGTTCGGGACCGAGGCCAGCCTGAAGTCGCTCGGCCGGAAGGAGGTCTCCGAGTTCCGCCGCCGGTTCTTCACGCGGGCCGGCCTTTTCTTCTCCGTAGGTTCGGACCTGGAACGGGAACGCGTTCGGGCCCTTCTCGAAAAGCACTTCACGAACTTCCCCGCCGGCAGCCCTCTCGACCCTCCTCCGCAGCACCCCGCGCTTCCCGAGGACCGGGACATCACCCTGGTCAGGGAGACGCGGCAAACCTACGTCGGCCGGGCGTTCGTGCTTCCCGCTCCCGGGCCGGCGGCCTATGCCAGGGCCCTCCTTCTCGAGATCGTCCTCGGCCGGGGCCCCGGTTCCCGCCTTTGGGAGCTGAGGACGACCGGCAAACTGGCCTACAATGTCAATGCCAGAACGGTCTGGACGAGAACTTCGGGGGTTCTGGAGGCGTACCTGGAAACGGAGGCCCTCAAAGCGGAAAGCGCGTCGGCCGCCATGGACGATGTTCTCAAAGCCCTTCGCGAGGACGGCCTCTCCGAGGAGGAGTTCGAGTCGGGCAAGACCATGGCCGCGGCCCATTTTCTCCGCTCGGTCGAGAGCAAGCCGATGCGGGCAAGGATCGCCGGGTCCTTCGAGGTCCTGGGGCTCGGCCATGACTATCTCCTCGGGATCTTCGAGGCCATCGCCGGCGTGACCCTCGACGAAATGAATTCGTTCATCCAGGACGTCCTCGATCCGGGCAAGGCCCTCCGCATCGCGATCGGGCCGGGGCCCGCGGACGGAAAATCCGAGAAATAAGGAGGCTGATATGTCCCGATTGACGACCCGCGATCTGGTCGATCTCGTCCGCTCCGTATTCCCCCCCCATCCCGGGGACCGCGCCCTGGGCGTTCTCGTGGACGTCCCCCGGCAGCCCGGACTGGACAACGCGGCCTGGAAGCTCCGCCGGTCGATGGCCGGGGAATGGGCCTCGGCCCTGAGAGAGGGCGGCTCTTTGATCCCACTCGAGGCCGTCCATCTCGTCGCCTACCCCGATGTCGGCTCCAACAACGCGGACCTGCCGGCCGAAGCCTTCCTCGTCGCGGGAGAGCTTCCTCCCGAGGCGGCCGGACTCGCGTCGGCCGGGGAAAAGCGGACGTTCAAGTCCCTTTTCGAGAGCATTCAGATCTTCCTGGCGCCGACGGAGTTTTCGGCGACGGCCCCGCTCAAGAACGCGGCCAGGACGCACGGCTTCCGGGCGGCGACCATGCCCGGGTTCTCCGCGACGATGCTCCCGGCCCTGCGGATCGATTACGGGGAAGTGGGACGCCGGGTCGCCCTTCTCAAACAACGCCTGGACCGGGCGGAGAGCGCGGAAGCCGTCTTCGAGACCGACCAGGGCCGGCTCTGCCCCATGTTGTTCGATCTTCGTTGGCGAAGCGCCCATGAGAGCGGCGGGCGGTTCCCGGACCAGGGCACGGCTGGCAATCTGCCCAGCGGAGAGACCTATATCGTGCCTTACGAGGGAGAACGGGCCGAGCCCAGCCGCACGAAAGGCACTCTTCCCGTCCAGATCGACGGGGGGATCGTTCTCTTCAAGATCGAGGCCAACAAAGCCGTCTCGGCCGAGGGCCAGGGGCCGGGTTTCGAAGCCGAGATCGATCACCTCAGGCGGGAGCCCGCGTACGGGAACATGGCCGAGCTGGGATTCGGGGTCCTCGGCGATTTCGGGCTCGAGCCGGTCGGGGAGATCCTGCTCGACGAGAAGCTGGGCCTTCACGTGGCCTTCGGGCGCAGCGACCACTTCGGCGGGCGCGTCGGGCCTGGGGACTTCTCCTCGCCGGGAGAGGTCATCCATCTCGACCGCATCTACATCCCGGCCACCCAGCCGCGCGTCATGGTCCGGTCCGTCGTCTTCCATTATCCGGACGCGCCGCCGGAGCCGATCATGGAGAACGGCCGCTACCTGATCTTCTGAAGCTTATCTGAATTCCGCGCTGATGATGGTCATCCGGCCCGGAGCGCTCGGTCACTCGGCCATTCTCTTGTAATCGGCGTATCGCTTCTTGGCCTCCTCCGCCGCCCGGGCGAAAAGCTCCTTGGCGATCTCGGGGAACTGCTGGGTGAGGGTCCGGTAGCGGATCTCGCCCTTGAGGAAGTCCTGGTACTCGAGCTTGGGCTCCCGGGAGTCGAGCTGGAGGGGGTTCTTGCCGTCCCGGGCCAGCAGCGGATTGTAGCGGTAGAGGATCCAGTAGCCCGAGTCCACGGCCAGCTTCTGGACGGCCTGCGACTCGCTCATGTCGACGCCGTGGTTGATGCACGGCGAGTAGGCGATGATGAGCGAGGGTCCGGGGAAGGCCTCGGCCTCGAGGAAGGCCTTGAGGCACTGGTTCATGTTGGCGCCCATGGCGACCGAGGCGACGTAGACGTACCCGTAGCTCATGACCATGCGGCCCAGGTCCTTCTTGGTCGTCTTCTTGCCGGAGGCGGCGAATTTGGCGACCGACCCGAGCGGAGTGGCCTTGGAGGCCTGGCCCCCGGTGTTGGAGTAGACTTCCGTGTCGAGGACGAGCAGGTTGACGTTGCGGTTCATGGCCACGACGTGGTCGAGCCCGCCGTAGCCGATGTCGTAGGCCCAGCCGTCGCCGCCGATGCACCAGACGCTCTTTTCGACCAGGAAGTCCTGGAGCTCGGCGATCTTCGTGAGATAGGGCTTGGCCCCGTTGGCCTTGGCCAGGGCCGCCGGCAAAGCGGCCTTGACGGCCTTGGCCGCGGCCTTGGCTTCGTCGCCCGTGCTGGCCCAGACGCCCTTCATCTTGGTCAGGGCGTCGGTGAGCTGGGGCGTGGTCCCGGCGGCCGCCGCGGCCTCGATGGAAGCGGCCAGCAGGCGCCGGCTGGCGTCGACCGCCAGCCTCATGCCGAAGCCGTACTCGGCGTTGTCCTCGAACAGGGAATTGGCCCAGGCCGGGCCCTTGCCCTCGGCGTTGACGCAGTAGGGAGAGGTCGGGAACGTGCCGCCGTAGATCGAGGAACAGCCCGTGGCGTTGGCGATGATCATCCGGTCGCCGTAGAGCTGGGTGGCCAGCTTGACATAGGGCGTCTCACCGCAGCCGGCGCAGGCCCCGCTGAACTCGAACAGGGGCCGGAGGAACTGGCTGCCCTTGAGCGTTTCGGGTTTGGCGCCGTCGACGACGTTGTCGGGCAGGCGGTCGAAGAACTCGGCCTTGGCCGCCTCGCCGGCGCCCCTCTCCTGCTCTATGGGGACCATCGTCAAGGCCTTGGCCTTGGACGGGCAGACCTCGGCGCAGACGGCGCAGCCGACGCAATCCTCGATATAGCACTGGATGCGGTACTGGAGGTCCCGGTCGTTCTTGGTGTTGGATTTGACGGACGTGAAGCCCTCGGGTGCGCCCTCGAGGTCGGCCGGGGCGATCTGTTTGGCCCGGATCGAGGCGTGAGGGCAGACAAACGAGCACTGGTTGCACTGGATGCAGTTCTCGGGGATCCATTTCGGGACTTCGACGGCAATGCCCCGTTTCTCGAAACGCGAGGTCGCCGTAGGGACGGCCCCGTCGAGGGGCATCTTGGAGACCGGCAGGCTGTCGCCCTTGAACCGGGTCACCGGATCGATGACCTCCCTGGCGAAATCACCGGCGTCGTCGGGAACGATCTTGGTCCTCGGGGCGGACCTGGTGATAAGGGCCGGAACAGGGACCTCCTCGAGGGCCGCGGCGCTTCGGTCGACGGCGTCCCAGTTCATCTGGACGACATCCTTCCCCTTGCGGCCGTAGGTCTTCTCGATGGCTTTCTTGATGAGGGCGATGGCTTCGTCCTCGGGCAGGACCCCCGAGAGCTTGAAGAAACAGGCCTGCATGATAGAGTTGATGCGCAGGCCCAGGCCGAGCTCGCCGGCGATCTTCAGGGCGTCGATGTTGAAGACCTTGATCTTCTTGTCGATGATCGTCCTTTGCATGTCCTCGGTCAGGTTCTCGAAGATCTCCTCCCTCTTCCAGTTGGAGTTGATGAGGAACGTGCCCCCCTTGCGGATGCCCTCGAGGATGTCCAGCCGGCCGATGTAGGACGGCTTGTGGAGGGCGACGAAGTCCACGGTGTTGAGGAAGTACTGGGATTGGATGGGGCTCTTGCCGAAGCGAAGGTGGGAGATGGTGACGCCGCCGGATTTCTTCGAGTCGTACTGGAAGTAGCCCTGGCCGTAGAGCTCCGTGTGGTCGGCGATGATCTTGATGGAGTTCTTGTTGGCGCCGACCGTGCCGTCGGAGCCGTAGCCCCAGAATTTGCACCGGATGGTCCCCTCGGGCTCGGTCTCGAGGACCGGGCCGACAGGGATGGACGTGCCGAAGAGATCGTCGGTGATGCCCACGGTGAAACCGTTCGTGGCCTGGCCGTCGAGGTGGTCGTAGACGGCCTTGACCATGGCCGGCGTGAACTCCTTGGAGGACAGGCCGTAGCGGCCGCCGACGACCTTGACCGGCCGCCCGGAAAGGGACAAGGCGACGTCGAGATAGAGCGGTTCGCCGATGGCGCCGGGCTCTTTGGTCCGGTCGAGGACGGCGATCTTCCTGGCGGTTGAGGGAATGGCCGCGTTGAGGGCGGCCACGTCGAAGGGCCGGTAGAGACGGACCTTGACCAGGCCGAGCTTGGCGCCCTTGGCGTTGAGGTGATTGATGGTCTCCTCGGCGGTCTCGGCGCCCGAGCCCATCATGACGATGACCTTCTCGGCGTCCGGGGCCCCGAAGTAGTCGAAGAGACGGTAAGCGCGGCCGATGACCTTGCCGACCTTGTCCATATAGTGCTGGACGATCGCCGGGCATTCGGCGTAATGCCGGTTGACGGTCTCCCGGCCCTGGAAGTAGACGTCCGGGTTCTGCTGGCCGACCTTGAGGACGGGGCGCTCGGGGTTGAGGGACCTTTTCCGGAAGGCCTCCAGGTGCTCGGGCTCGAACAGGCGGGCCAATGTCTCGTAAGGCACGACGTCGACCTTCTCGACGACGTTCGATGTCCGGAACCCGTCGAAGAAGTGGAGGAAGGGGATCCGGGTCCGGAGGCTCGCCAGGTGGGCGACGATGGCCAGGTCTTGGGCCTCCTGGACGGAGCCGGCGCAGGTCAGGGCGAAGCCCGTGTTGCGGGCGGCCATGACGTCGCTGTGGTCGCCGAATATGGACAGGGACTGGCAGGCCAGCGAGCGGGCCGAAACCAGGAAGACCGTCGGCAGCATCTCGCCGGCGATCTTGTGCATGTTCGGGAGCATCAGCATCAGTCCCTGGGAGGCCGTAAAGGTCGTCGTCAGGGCCCCGGCCGAGAGCGCGCCGTGGACCGCGCCCGAGGCGCCGCCCTCCGACTGCATCTCGACCACGTCGACCGTCTGGCCGAAGATGTTCTTCCGGCCTTCGGCCGACCATTCGTCGGCCAGCTCCCCCATCGTCGAGGACGGCGTGATGGGATAGATGGCCGCGACCTCGGAATAGGCGTAGGAAACGTGCGTTGCCGCCGTGTTCCCGTCGATCGTCTGCATGTCTTTTTTCATGGTTGACTCCTTGTGCCGCTCATCGGCGGCTGGTTTTCCGGGACTATTCCTTGAGCTCCGTCCGGCCCTCCAGGGCCTTTTTGATGGTCACCTGGTCGGCGAAGTCCAGGTCCGAGCCCACCGGCAGGCCCATGGCCAGCCGGGTGATGCGTATCCCTTGATCCTTGAGGAACCGCAGGAGGTAAAGCGCGGTGGCCTCCCCTTCCACGGTCGGATTGGTGGCCACGATGATCTCCTTGAAGGTCCCGCCCTCGATCCTCCTGGCTAGCTTCTCCAGTCGGAGCTCGTCCGGCCCCCGGCCCTTGAGAGGCGAGAGCGGACCCAGAAGGACGTGATAGCGGCCGTGGTAGACGCCCGTCCTTTCGAGAGAGGAGATGTTGAACGGCTCCTCGACGATGCACAAGGCGTCGTCGGACCGGTGCCCGTCCGAGCAGATGAGACAGGGGTCGACGTGGGTGATGTTGTTGCAGACCGAACAATAGAAGATCCGGCGCTTGGCTTCCCGGATGGCCTCGGCCAGCCGGTCGGCGTCCTCGGTCCGCAGGCTGAGGAAATAGAAGGCGATGCGCTGGGCCGTCTTGGCCCCGATCCCAGGGATCCGCCTCAGTTCCTCGATGAGGTCATGGAGGGGCTGAGCGTACTCGAACATCAGAACAGCCCCGGGATCTTCAGTCCGCCGGTCAGCCCGCCCATCTTCTGGGCCAGGGCCTCGTCCACCTTGTGGGACGCATCGTTGGCGGCCGCGACGATCAGGTCCTGGAGCATCTCGATCTCGTTCCTGTCGGCGACCTCGGGCTCGATCCGGACAGAAAGGAGGTTCTTGTGACCGTCCAGGACGATCCGGACCATCCCCCCTCCGCTCGTGCCGTCGACCCGCATCCCGGCCAGCTCCTTTTGCAGGCGGTCCTGCATGTCCTTGGCCGTTTTCATCATCTTCTGGAGATCCATGACGTTCTTCACGATCCCTCCTCCGTGGGCGGCGTCCTGTTCGGATCTTTGTCCCGCGGGTCCCGGATCGGGTCGGCCGCGAGGACCTGGGCCTTGAAGGTGTTCATGAAAAATTGGACGGCCGGGTCCTTGAGAGCCGATTCGATCTCCCGCCCCGGGGCGGCCGGAGGGCCGCTCTCCGGGTCGTGCTCGGCGAACCGGACGGCCATTTTCCGGCCGGCGACCTCGGCGAGCGTTTTCTCGACCGCTTTCAGGTCCTTCTCCTGGATGCTGGTGGCGAAAAAGCCCTTGCCCCGGTCGAACAAGACCTCGAGGGCATCGTCCCTGACCCGGACCGACGAATACTGGGAAAGCAGGGCGGCCAGAGGCGCCCGGTCCACGGCCAGCTTTTCGAGGGCCAGGGCGAAGAGGTCCTTCCGCGGCGCGGGGGACGGCCGCGGCCCGGCCTGAGGCGGAGGCGTCGGCGGAGCGGACACGCGCGCCGGCGCCGGTCCGGCGGCCGCCGGGCGCACCGGCGCTCCGGCCTCCCCCCCTCTCTTCAAGGACTCCACGTCCCGGATGAGGTCCTGCAGGGGGACGATCTTGCGGAAATGGCAGAGCCTGATGAGGAACGTTTCCATGTAGATCCTGGGCACGGCCGAATACTTCAGGCCGGGCTCTGCCTGCTGGAGGGCGATGAGATAGCGCAACAGGTCTTCCGGGGTGACCTTGTCGGCCTGAGCGCGGAGGGCTCGGAGCTCGTCGGGGCTCGCCGGGAGCAGGTCCTCGGGCTTCTTCACGGAGCGGACCATGAGCAAAGCCCGGAAATGCTCGACGAGCTTGCCGAAGAAGGACCTCAGGTCGTGGCCTCCCGAGATGACGCTCTCGACCAGACCGAAGACGTCCTCGGGCCGCTCCTCGAGGACGGCCGTCGAGATGCCGAACAGCAGGTCCTGGCTGATGACGCCGAGAATGGTCCGGAGATCCTCGTCGCCGATCTGCTCCCCGCTGAAGGCCACCGCCTGGTCGAGCAGGCTCTGGGCGTCCCGCATGCTGCCGTCCGCGGCTTCGGCGATCATGGCCAGGCCGGAGGGCGATACCGTGATGCCCTCCTTCCGGGTGATCTCCATGAGGTGGTTGATGATGTCGCGATGGGAGATCTTCTTGAACTCGAAATGCTGGCAGCGGGAGACGATGGTCGCCGGCACCTTGTCGAATTCCGTCGTGGCGAAGATGAACACCGTGTTCGGCGGCGGCTCTTCGAGCGTCTTGAGCAGGGCGTTGAACGCGTGCGTGGAGAGCATGTGGACTTCATCGATGATGAGGACCTTGAACCGGGTGTAGACCGGCTTGTACTTGACGGTTTCGCGGATGGGCTCGATATCGTCCACCTGACGGTTCGAAGCCCCGTCGATCTCCAGGACGTCGATGGCCTTCTCCTCGAAGATATCCCGGCAGAACGCGCAGGCGTTGCAGGGATTCGGGGTCGGCCCGTTGACGCAATTGAGGGCCTTGGCCAGGATGCGGGCCACCGTGGTCTTGCCCGTGCCGCGCATGCCCGAGAAAAGATAGGCCTGGGCCACCCGGTCCGTGGAGATGGCGTTCTGGATGGTCCGGACGACGGACTTCTGCCCGACGACCTCCTCGAAGGTCTGGGGCCTGTATTTCAAGGCGAAGATCTTATAGGACATGGGTTTCGGCCGCTCGTCGATGGTCGGGAACGGATCGTATCCCCGAAAAAGTAAAGATTATATTAGCACAAACCGGACAAATATCAAGGAAAAGGAATATAATAAGCGCCGTGATTCCGCGCCGGCAGAGCCTGTGCGAGATCCATGTCGCAGTCCCGGCCCTCGGCCTAAAGGCCGTCCTTCTTCCTGACCGGGGTCGGACGCTTCTTGGTCTTTTCTTCTTCCTCTTTCTGCCTCTTGGCGAGCTCGGCCTTCTCGTCCACGTGTTTTTTCCTCAGCTCCCCGATCCTGGAGTTGACCTGCTGCTCGGACGTCTTCCGGGTTTCCGGGTTCTGGATCTTGCTCGTCTCTTCGGCCGCCTTGCGGCGGATCTCGGTGATCTCGACCTCCTGGCTCTTTTCCATGAGCTTCTGTTCCTGTTGATGGGCCTTGCGGAGCTCGGCGGTGTCCCGTGCCGGGGGTTGGCGATAAACGCGCTCCGTCCTTTCGGGATCGAGGCGCTCGGCCGCTTGTTCCTGACCGATGACCTGTTTCGGACGGGCCAGCTCGTTGCGGGAGATCTCCGGCCTGTAGACCACGACCTCCTGGCCGGACGAGCGGACATCCTCAGGCCGGTTGGCGTCCCTGAGGGCCGTCTTGGTGATGGTCCTATTCGTCTCGCGCCGGACGTGTTCGAGCCCCGCGCCCTCGTTGACGACCTGATCGCCCCGGGCGGAGATGTTGACGTTGAGGACCGTGATGTTGATGATCGTGGTGTTCCTCTCATAGGGCAGGACCCACTGATCAAGGGAGCGGTCCATGAAGTCCCGTCCACGGACGAAGACCCAGTATTGATAAGGGATATCCCAGTCGCGGCGCCCGAATCCCCGGCCCGGGATGAAATCCGCGCCGGGCGGCAGCGGCGCCCAGCCGATGTGCCCGCCGCCCCATCGCCAGCCGACCCAGGCCGGCCCCCAGACGATGTCGGGCACCCAGAACCACCCCAGACGGCGGTCCCAGCCCCAGCGGCCGTAGTGGAACGCGATCCAACCCCACCGTTCGACGGATACCCAGGTCCAGCCGTGATCGGTCCAGGCCCAGCGTCCCCTCGTATAGGGGCGCCATCGGTAGCCGACATCACGGGGGACCCACACGTACCCGTAGGGAGAATAGGAGACCCACAGGCCGTACGGCTGGAGGTATTCATAGAAATAGGAGACGTCCATCCGGTCGTAATACCCGCGGGCCGGTTCCGAAGGGCGGGACCGGCGCGGCGGCGTGCGGGAATCGTCATAGGGAACGAAGACATAACAGGCGGCCCCCGCCAGAGCAACGAGAGTCAGGATACCCAGAAGCTTTCTCATTTGGCTCCTCCTATTTCTCTGTTAAGCAAAAGACGTGCCAAGCTGCGCATCAGGCCTGGCAGGAACGTCCGGGCGGCACGCCGTCCTCCTTTGAGGACAGCGGCATTTTCAGCCCAACACCTTGTTAGTCGCCGGTCAGGCCAGCCTCTTGAAGACCGTCTTGATCCGCTTGAGCGCCCAATTGAGGTCCTTCTCCCTGATGATGAGCGGAGGAGCGAAGCGGATGACGTGGTCGTGGGTCTCCTTGCAGAGGAGCCCTTCTTTCATCAGCTCTTCGCAGAAGCGCCGGGCGCCGCCGGCCTCGGGCTTGAGCTCGACGCCGATGAGCAGGCCGCGGCCGCGGATCTCCTTGATGTGGCGGCTCCGGATCTTGCGCAGCTTGTCCATGAAGGACTGGCCCCGCTCGGCGGCGTTCTGGACGAGCTTTTCCTCCAGGATGACCTTCAGGCTCTCGCGGGCGACGGCGCACCCCAGGGGGTTGCCGCCGAAGGTCGAGCCGTGCTCCCCAGGCTTGAAGACGCCCAGGACGTCCCTGTCGGCGATGACCGCGGAGATGGGATAGCAGCCCCCACCCAGGGATTTCCCGATGATGACGATGTCGGGGCGGACGTCGTCGTATTCGCAGGCGAAGAGCTTGCCGACCCGGCCGAGCCCGGTCTGGATCTCGTCGGCGATGAACAGGACGTTGTTCCTCCGGCAGATCTCGGCGGCCTTCTTCAAATAGCCGTCGGGCGGGATGAGGATCCCCGCTTCGGCCTGGATGGGCTCCACGAGAAAGGCGGCCGTCCGGGGGGTGATGGCCTTTTCCAAAGCCTCGAGGTCGCCGAAGGGAACGATCGGGAAGCCCGGAGTGAAAGGCCCGAAATCCTTCCGGTAGGAGGGCTCGGTCGAAAAACTTATCGCGGTCACGGTCCGGCCGTGGAAATTGTCGCGGCAGGCGATGATCTCCGCCTGGTCCTGGGCCACGCCCTTCTTCTGATAGGCCCACTTGCGGGCCGTCTTGACCGCCGTCTCGACGGCCTCGGCGCCGGAGTTCATGGGCAGGACCATGGAATAGCCTGTCAGGTCGCAGAGCTCCTTGGCCAGAAGCGGCCACTGATCGTTGCGGAAGGCCCTCGAGGTCAAGGTCAACCGGCGGGCCTGCTCGATGAGGGCCTTGACGATACGGGGATGACGATGTCCCTGGTTGACGGCGGAATAGGCGCTCAGGAAATCCAGGAGTTTCCGGCCTTCGACGTCGTACATCCAGATGCCCTGGGCCTTGGTGGCGACAACGTCCAGGGGGTGGTAGTTGTGGGCCCCGTAAACGTCTTCCAAATGGATGAGGTCTTTGCTGTCCATGTCGCGACTCCTTGTCAGATCTCGCGGACGGTCCCGCGATGTGGTGGCGGAGAGGGCGGGATTCGAACCCGCGGTGCACCTTGCGGCACACACACGCTTTCCAAGCGTGCTCCTTAAGCCACTCGGACACCTCTCCGTTCGCCGGCTGCGGCGTTATCCGCGTTCCGAAGCGAAGACAAACGTATCAAAAAAGACACGGCAGGTCAATCGGCCGGGGACCCTTCGGGGCCTTCGGAGGAGACCGCGAGAGCGATTAGAACGGGCGCCTGTAGATGTTGATGATGTCCTTGAGCATGGCGGCCGCGGCGCCGCGGGGGCTCGAACGGCCCCCGGTCACCGTCACCGTGCCCATCGAATCCGTGAGGAACGTGATCCCCTTCTCCGTCCCGCTGACGTGGAACAGAGGGTGGGTCGCGTTGAGCACGGACGGCCGGACATCGAGGCTCCATCGGCCGCCTTTCCTTCCGGGCGCGGCCGTGGCCATCAGCTTGACGACCCGGCCCTCTCGGGCGGCCGACCGCACGAAGTCCGCGGACAGCCCGGCGATCCCTTTGACGTGCACGTCCCGGAGAGCGTGATCCCCATCGAGGCAGGCGTTGGTGATGAGCAGGATCTTGCTCGCGGAATCCCAGCCCTCGACGTCGTTGGCGGGATCGGGCTCGGCGATGCCCTTGCTCTGGGCCTCTTTCAACGCCTCGTCGTAGTCCAGCCCCTCGGCCATGCGCGTCAGGATGTAGTTCGTCGTGCCGTTGAGGATCCCTTGGATGCTCTCGATCCTGGTTCCGGCCAGGGAGAACATCCCGACGTCCAAGGTCGGCAGGGCGGCCGCCGTCGCGCCGCTGAACTTGAGGGACAGGCCGGTCTCGGCGGCCAGGTCCTTCAGCTCGCGGAAGCTCACGACCAGGGCCCCCTTGCTGGCGGCCACGGCGTTCCACCCTCTCCTGAACGCCTGGGAGATATAGGAGAATCCGGGCTCTCCCGTCCGAAGATCCGAGAGCGTGCATTCGACGAGGCAGCCGCCGGGCTCCCATCCGTCGAAGAGGTCGCCGAAGCTCATCCCTTCGCGCCAGGCGGGATTGCCGGCGGTCCAGAGCGAGCCGCCTTTCGAGATCTGGCGGACGTCCAAGGGCCGGCCGTTGAAGAAACAGCCGTCGGCCTTGGCCACCGCCACGACGTCGATCTCGAGCCCGTACCGGCGGGTCAGATCGTCTCGCTTCTCCCGCAGGAGCGAGACGAACGCCCGGCCGACGTTTCCGAAGCCTGTCACCACGAGATGAACCGACTTCATCGCCTTTCCTCCGGATGATCGTTTCGAGCCCCCGAGGACGGGGGGAAGAACTGGCGGAGAGGGCGGGATTCGAACCCGCGATCCCAATTGCTCGAGATAACGGTTTTCGAGACCGTCGCCTTCAACCACTCGGCCACCTCTCCGCGTTGACGGTCGCTCGAAGGATGAGCATTATACCCGAAATCGGGGGCCGAGAACAGGCGGCGCTCCATCCGGGACGGAGCCTGTTCAGGCGCGGCGGCGTCTTCTCTCCCGGAAGAAGTCGCGGATCGCCTTGGCGCACTCCTCGGCCAGAACACCGCCCTCGACCTCGGGCCGGTGGTTGGTCCGCTCGAACGGAAAGGCCATGATGGACGAGACGGCGCCGGCCTTGGGATCGGCCGCTCCGTAGACGAGGCGCCGGACACGGGCCTGGACAATGGCGCCGAGGCACATGGCGCAGGGCTCGACGGTGACGAACAGGTCACAATCCGGGAGCCGGTAGTTCCCCGACTTTCGGGCCGCCCTGCGGAGGGCCACGATCTCGGCATGGGCCGTCGGGTCCTTTCTCCTGATCGGCGCGTTCGAGCCCCGGGAGATGATCATCCCCTCTCTGACGACCACGGCC
Source organism: Candidatus Aminicenantota bacterium (assembly GCA_016867635.1). Lineage (GTDB taxonomy): Bacteria > Acidobacteriota > Aminicenantia > Aminicenantales > Saccharicenantaceae > RBG-16-66-30. Next base: position 26,982 of record VGJC01000012.1, read on the forward strand.
CCGACGGGGACCTCGCCCGCGGCGGCGGCCCTTTCGGCCGCGCGAAGGGCGGCCCTCATGAAAAGCCGATCATTTCCTGGTACCCGAATTTTCATCGTCAACCGCATTTTACCTTCAACGGGCCGACAAGGACAATATCTATTCCCTTCCCGGCCCATAGGGCCTATAATCCTGGGGAATCCGCGAGAGGAGCGAAGGATGGACTCGTTCGAGTGCTTGGCCTGCGGGCCGGTCGATGTCCGCGGCTCGTTCTCGCCCTTTTGCCCCGGCTGCCGGGAGCCTCTCTTCGTGTCCCGCCCGGAACGCTCCGGGCGAAGGGCCATCCGGGAGCGCGCCGGGTCGGCAATCGAGAAGTTCCTCGATTTCCTGCCCCTCTCCTCCTTCGACCCCAAGCTCAGTCTCGGCGAGGGCGACACCCCCTTGCTCCCTTTGGATCGTCTAGGGCCGAAGATCGGGCTGTCCCGCGCTTTCGCCAAGAACGAAGCCCAGAACCCCACCGGCAGCTTCAAGGACCGGGGGACGGCCGTGGCCGTTCAAAAAGCCGTCGCCTCGGGATTCAAGCGCATCGGGACGGTCTCGACCGGGAACATGGCGGCTTCGACGGCGGCCTACGGGGCCAGGGCCGGCCTGGAAACCTTCGTCCTGCTCAAGGAGGGCACATCGGCCGTCGCCCTGCAGGCGTCGGGGATCTACGGACCTCATTTGATCACCGTCGACGGGGATTACGGAGCCCTGTTCCATAAGAGTCTCGAGGTCGGCGGGAGATTGGGCATCTCTTTCATGAACTCCATCGACCCGTTCCGGATGGAAGGATACAAGGTCACGGGATATGAGATTTTCCTGCAGCTGGGCCGACGCGCGCCCCGCTTCATCCTGGTCCCGTTGAGCTCAGGGGGGCATCTTCTCGGTCTGATGAGGGCTTTCGAGGACCTCGAACGGGAGGGGCTGATCGCCGATTTTCCGACGTTCGTCGGCGTCCAGGCGCTGGGATGTGCGCCTCTGGTCCGGGCCTTCGAGGCCGGTCTGCCAACCTATGAGCGCCTTAAGGAGGCCCGGACGCTCGCCCATGCCATCTCCAACCCGGCGCCCCCCGCGGGGAACACGGTCCTGACGATGATCCGGGCCCGCGCCGGACGCCTGGTCGCCGTTTCGGACGAGGAGATGTTGGAGGCCCATCAAGAGCTGGCCGTCAACGAAGGGCTTTGTTGCCAGCCCGAGTCGGCGACGACGGCGGCCGCCCTCAAGAAGCTGGCCGGGAGCGGCGTCATCGGACCCGGCGATGAGGCCGTCATCGTTCTCACGGGAAGCGGGTTGAAGACGCCTCTGGCCTCCGGGCCCTCTCCTTCCAGGCTCCACCGGATGACACTGACCGACCTCGATTCACAGCTTTTCGGCTTGCTCAGGTCAAAAATGTGATATCATAAGCCCATCAAGGCCGGAGACATGCCGGGAAGGACATCAATTCCGGCCTAATTCATCGGAGAGAGGTGGACATGGCTTATGATTTCCAATCGTTCCAGCGGCCCGAGCTGCCGAAGATCCCTCCCAAGACCATCAAAGCCGTCCTCCTCGGATTGGCCGTGATCGTCCTCCTCGTCGGGTCCTTCTATCAGGTCCGCCCCGAGGAGATCGGGGTCATTCTGAGGCTCGGCAAGTTCGTCCGGACAACCAACCCCGGGCTCCATGTCAAGATCCCCCTGGGCATCGAGCGCCTGACTAAAGTCCCCGTCGAGCGGCAGCTCAAGATGGAATTCGGCTTTCGGACCGTGCGGCCGGGGATCCGTACGGAATACGCGACGCCGGCCGAGGCCCGCGGTGAATCGGTCATGCTGACCGGCGACCTCAACGTCGTCGTCGCCGAATGGATCGTCCAGTACAAGATCAAGCACGCCTACGACTTCCTGTTCAAGATGCGCCAGGCCGAGAAGACCTTCCGGGCCATGACCGAAGCCGTCGTCCGGCGGGTGGTCGGTGACAGCTCGGTCGACGAGATCCTGACCGTGGGCCGGGCCCGGCTGGCCCTG
>VGJC01000013.1 GCA_016867635.1 Candidatus Aminicenantota bacterium
AGGAGGAGCAAACCATCAGGGTCGGGAAGCCCTCCGCCAACCTGGCCCCCGTCATGAGCATCAGCCTCGAGATCAGCGCCCCCAACCGGGTCGAACTCCTGGCCCTCAAGAAGAAGATCGACCGCAAGGCCTTTGAGGCGCTCCTCGGCCCCTTGATGAAGTGACCGGCGAGGCCCGGGGCCGCCGTCGGCCCGACTTGACATGAGACGGACGGGGGGGCTATAAGAGACCCAAGGGTTGCATGGATCCGCAGCCGATCTAAAGGAGGACCGCATGACACGCAAACGAGCTGTGCTCATTCTAGGTCTCGCGACGATCGTCGCCCTGGCGTTCGCCGCGGCGCCGGTTTGGGCCGACATCTACATGAAGCAGAAGACCCACACGGACGCCTTCAAGGTGATGGGCCGGAGCCAGCCGGAGAAGGACGAGATCATGGTCTTTTGGCTGGCCGAGGGCAAAGCCAGGACGGACAGCCAAAGCGACAACACCTCGGTGATCTTCCTAGCCGATAAGAAGCTCCTCTATACGCTCGACCACCTTAAGAAGCAGTACTCGGAGATGCCCCTCGACTTCGACAAGATGTTCGAAGAAACCGCCGCGGCCGTGGAACCCAAGGACGCGGAAGAAGCCGAGGCCATGAAGAAGATGCCCGGCTTCATGAAGAACATGATGAAGAACGTTATGGGCAGCATGTCGGCCAAGGTCACCGAGACAGGCGAGACCAAGACGATCGGGGACTGGGAGTGCCGGAAGTACCTCATCGACATGACCCTTATGAGCGGCGAGATGAGATCGGAGGCCTGGGCCACCGAGGACCTCAAGATCGACTACACCTGGGCCTTCGCGATGTCCAACGCCATGATGGCCTCCCAGCCCGGCTTCGACAAGGTCCTCCAGGAGATGAAGAAGATCAAGGGGATCGTTGTCTACCAGACGGCGACGACCAAGATGATGGGCGCCGAAGTCAACTCGACGACCGAGGTCCTCGAGTGCTCGGACCAGAGCTCCCCGGCCGGGACCTACGACATCCCCGCGGGTTATAAGAAAGTCAAGGCCGTCAAGCGTTCCTAGAGGCCGCGAGGACGTGTCCTTCAACCGCCCGGCGGGGATGCTCTATCCGGAGGAGAACCCGTTCGCTTGACGCCCGCTCCGGGCTTGTGATATTAACGGCCCAGGGGTAGCGGCGGCAATGGCGAAGCGCAGGATCGAGACGTCTCTGGGGCCGCCGACTCCCAATTCCATCGAAAGGGGTTAGCATGATCTTCCGTCGATCTCTCGTCATCGTCAGCATCCTCATCGTCCTCGCGGCCGCCGGGGCCGGCCTGGCCCAGATCGGCGCCAAGAGCGCCGGGACGCAGTCCATAGAAAAGAGCGCCCTCGTCACCCGGTCCTTCAACTTCTCGGGGCAGAGCCGGGAGACCGTCGAGATCGAGGTGATCTCGCCCGGCCGGCTCGAGGTCAAGGCCCAATGGACGGGCTCGGCCGCCAAGCTGGCCCTCATCCTCAACGGGCCGGACCGGGTCCAGTACTATGCCCGCCAGGACGGTCAAAGCCCTCTCGCGTTGTCCTTCGATTTCAACCAGAGCCATCTGGCGAAAGGGAAGGACTGGAAGGTGAGCGTGGCCTTTTTCGGCGAGGGCACCGCCCGCGGCAAAATCGAGATCCATCTGCCGCGCCCCCCGGAACCGGCCGCGCCCGGCAAGGCCTCGGCCCCCGGGCTGTCCACGTCAACGGCCAAAACGCAAAGAGAGGTCAGCAAGGCCAAGCCGCAGACCCAGCCGCCTGCGGAGAAGCAGGCCCAACAGACGGGGGCAGCGGGCCAGCAGCAAACACCGGCGGGCGGCGAGCCGGCCGCGGCCGCGGGCCCGGCCAGCCTGACGCTCCTCTCGCCGAACGGCGGCGAGGAGCTCATCTCCGGGCACGCCTATAAGGTCCTGTGGCGGAGCACGGGGGACCCCGGGCCGCTGACGCTTTCCATTGTCCACCACACGACCGGATGGGGATCGGCTCCTAAAGGCTCTCAACAGAAATCGCAGAAGATCGTCGTTGCTCGCGATTTCCCGAACACAGGGGAGCTCAGCTGGACCGCGACCCGCACGGGGGGGCCGCCGTCGAAATGGAAGCTCGAGCTCTCCGGGCCGAACGCCCGCGACGAGAGCGACGGACCGATCACTATCGCCCCCTACATCGAATTGGTAATAGGGGAGATCACGGTCCGCAACCCGGAAAAAAAGCAGAATTGGGCGCTGAGGACCCTCAAGGCCATCGCCACGGTCGGAATGTCCGAGGTCAAGGAGACCATCGACTACGTCAAGGACGACAAGGACGAGGGATCGCGCCTCAAGCGGGGGACCGACATCGTCGTCGGATTCGCCGTGATGCAGTTAGGCACGCGGACGATCAACGAGCGCGTCCACACCCGGATCACTGTCCTGGAGCTGCCGAGCCGGGCGCCGGTCGAGGTCATGGCCTGCGAATCCCGGCTTTCGGGACGGGACCCGCACTACATCTGCCGGCAGACCTTCAAGACGAGCGGCCCCCTCTTCAAGGCCGGGAGATATCTCCTCGAAGTCTCGGTCGATCCGAAGAGGGTCATCCCCGAGGAGCCCATGTTCCGGGACAACAATATCAAGACCATCGAATTCCAGCTCGTGGAGGGCGACCCCAGCTCGAACCCGATGGACAAGATCAGGTAGCCCCGGCGAAGCTCGCTCCACAAGACGGCCGAGAGCTGCCGGGGCGGCGCGGAGGACGGGCATGAAGCGCAAGGATTTTCTTAAGAAGGCTTGTGCGCTCGGCGTCGCGGGCGGGGCGACGGCCTTCGCCTGTCCGGGCGCGGCCGCCGAGGGCCGGGCCGCGAGCGGCCAGACGACCCAAGAAGAAATGGCCCGCAGAAAGTTCCGCGAGGCCTGGGTCGCGACCCTCATGAAGAACATGGAGGAGGTCGTCGACGCCGAGACCCGGGCCCGGCTGATGAACGCCTGCGGCCGGGATTGCGCCCGGCGAAGCTCGCTCCACAAGACAGCCGAGGCCTGCCGGGGCGACGTGCCCGCCTTCGCCGCGAAGGTCGCGGCCATGATCGGCGGGGACTTCATCCGCGTCGAAGGCGACGTCGTCCACTGGGGCTACCCGCGCTGCTACTGCGAGATGGTCGACGAGGGGCCGGAGCGCCTGCCCGCGACCTACTGCCTCTGCTCGGCGGGCTGGGTCCAGGAGATGTTCGAGACCGTGACCGGACGGCCGGTGCACGTCGAGCTCGTCCGTTCGATCAAGACCGGCGCGCCGGACTGCCGGTTCGTCGTCCGGTTCTGACATCGGGGCGCGGGCGTCAATCGACGAGGAAGACCTTGGCGCCCTCCGCCGTGTAGGCCAGGTGCCGGTTCCCCTCGTCGTCGCCGGCCTGGAAGCTCATCCTCGGCCCGAGTTCGTGGACGCTGCCGTCCTCGAGGGCGATCGACAGCCGTCCCTCGAGCACCAGGAGCACGTGGCCGCGTCCGCACCAGTGGTCGGAGCGGAAGCCGGGCGAGTAGTCAACGATCCTCGCGCGAACGTTCCCTTGGCTGTACACCCGCCAGTACGAGGTCCCCGTCTCCCCCTTGTGTTCCTCGGGAACGACCGCGCTCCAATCGGTGACGTCGAACCCGACACCTTCGATCTTCATTTCATCCTCCCGGCCGGCCAGAAGTTGTGAGATGGCTCGGCAACGACGTCTTTTCCATCGAGGAACTAAAAAAAGGATACGGTCGATCTCTTGAACTGTCCGGCATAAACGGATTGTATTTTTGGGGAGGACGGGTTCTGCTGCAATCTATTAATTACGTGATATTTTATCCATTCGGCAACTGCTTCAGGTGTCTTTTCTGCAGATTTATTATCAACACGTAAAGTAAGAATGCCTTTCTCCCACATTTGTCGATCTCGGTAATAATCATATTCTTTCATAAGCATGTCATGCGAAGGGCCGTCGACCTGAATGGCAATTTTCGCCTTGGCACAGTAGAATCCAACTATCCAGCCTAGAATAACCTCCCGTCGCCTAAAATGAAATCCAAGTTGTTTATTTCGAAGATAGCTCCACAAGATGGCTTCAGCCCTACTTGGATTTCTCCTCAGCTTTTTTGCAAACGCAAGTTTTTCTGGCTTACAGCGGCTTCTATATGGCATGGGCAGTTTATTGGCTAAAACCCCTCCTCAAGTAATTATTGATACTAAAAAGCCTTGACAACGTCAAGGTTTCACCCTTCGTACTTTACGTCTTTTGGAGAAAAGCTTATTACAGAACGTCATTGGCCACTGCGGAGGCGCTGCGGCAAACTCCATTATTGACTTAGGCCAGATCAAGTGGCACTATGATACCAATCAGATTGGTTATATAACCAATGGAGTTGGTAATTGGCCCGAACACAGGACCAAGGAGGCATCCGATGTTGGAACCGCTTCTGGAATCGGAAAAGAAGGAGAAGGTCCTCCTCTATATCCATGTCCACGGCGAGGCCTATCCGATGGAGATCGCCCGGGCATTCGAGTACTACGTCAATACGGTGCAGAACCAGCTGCAGAAGCTGGAGAACGGGGGCGTTCTCTACAGCCGGCTCAAGGGAAAGGTCCGCTTGTTCGGCATGAATCCGAGGTACGCTTTCAAAAAAGAACTGGAAACCCTGCTGGCCAAAGCCCTCCAGTTCATCCCCGAAGCGGAAAAGGAGAGATACTATACCCCCCGACTGAGACCGCGACGGACCGGCAAGCCTTGATCCCATGACGTTCAAAGGCCTCTCGCTCGAAGACCTTGCCCTTTTCCTATCGGACCATCTGGCGAAACAGGGGATCGACACGGTCCTGTCCGGCGGAGCCTGTGTATCGATCTATACGCAAAACAAGTATCTGTCCTACGATCTCGATTTCGTTCTGCTGAATTATGTCAGCCGAAAGAAGATCGCATCGGCCCTCCAGAGCGTCGGATTTCGAGAAGACGGAAGACACTTCCGTCATGCCGACACGCCATTCATCATAGAATTCCTGGCGCCTCCCCCTTCCGTGGGTGAAGAACCGATCGGAAGGATCGAGGAGATCCGGAAAGGGCGCATGGTCCTCAAGCTTCTCTCTCCCACCGATTGCGTCAAGGACCGCTTGGCCGCCTATTATCACTGGAACGACCGGCAGTCCCTGGAGCAGGCGATCCTTGTCTGTTTGGCCAGGTCTGTCGATCTGAGAGAAATGGAACGATGGTCGGTCAAGGAGGGGATGAAGGAGAAGTTCGGTTCCTTTCAGGATTTGCTGCGGCGGCGCGCTTCGCCAAGGGGCCCCTCCGCCGAGGCCGCGGATCAGCGCAAATCGGAGAAGACATGAAAGTCGCCGTCGGGATGAGCGGAGGGATCGATTCCTCGGTGGCCGCCTGGCTCCTCAGGCGGGACGGGCACGATGTCACCGGCGTCACCATGAAGCTGTGGACCGGCGGGCCCGCCGAGGCCGTACGGAAGAGCGCCTGTTTCGGGCCGGACGAGGCCGGGGATATCGAGTCAGCACGCCGGGTCTGTGATCATATTGGCATCCCTCATCGCGTCCTGGACTGCTCGGCCGAATACGAGGACCTCGTCCTCCGCTATTTCCGCGAGGAATATCTGGCCGGCAGGACGCCGAATCCCTGCGTCCGCTGCAACCAGCTGGTCAAGTTCGGAATGCTGCCGCGTTTGGCCAAGGAGGCGGGCCTTCTCTTCGACCGGTTCGCCACCGGCCACTACGCCCGGGTCGAGCTGGACGCCCCAACGGGGCGCTTCCTTCTGAAAAAGGCCGTCGACGCCCGCAAGGACCAGTCCTATTTCCTCTACCGGCTCTCACAGGACCAGCTTGCATCGACCCTCTTCCCGCTCGGGGGGTTCACCAAGATCGACGTGCGCCGGATGGCGGCCGAGGCCGGCCTGCCCGTTGTCGACAGAAAAGAGAGCCAGGATTTCTATAGCGGCGATCCCGCGGACCTCATCGGCCGCGAGGACCGCGAGGGCGACATCGTCGATCGCCAAGGGCGGGTCCTGGGGAAGCACCGCGGCTACTGGAACTACACCCTCGGCCAGCGCAAGGGCCTGGGCATCGCCCATCCCGTGCCGCTCTACGTCCTGGAGATCGACGCCGCGCGGAACAGGCTCGTCGTCGGCTCGGAGGCCGAGACGTTCAAGCGCTCGTGCGTCGTTGCGGACGGCAACTGGATCGCGTTCGATGGAATCGAGGCCGAGATGAGCGTCGAGGTCAAAGTCCGCTCGGCCGGCAGGCTCGTCCCCGCCGCGATCTCACCCCTCGATGGCGGCCGGACGCTCGTCCGCTTCGCCGAGCCCGTCGCGGCCGTGACCCCGGGCCAATCGGCCGTCTTCTACGACGGCGATATCGTTGTCGGCGGCGGCGTCATCGGATCCGCGGAGTAACCATCCGATTTTGGCTCTTCTCCAATTAACGAAGATCATTAATTCAAGATACGGCGATTGATGTCCCCCTGAAGACCCCCATAGCGGAGGGGGACCCGGCGGCCTCCGACGGGGGAACCGTCGGGACAGGTTCCCGGGGGTTTGGGGGGCAAAGGGGGATATCAATCGGCAAAACACGGCAACAGAGGATCTCCGGAAATTGGAGAAGAGCCTAATGATCGGTCGACTCGGCGATTGACTTCGCCGGGGGCGTGACTTATGCTTCCTCTCCCATGGCCAAGACGATGAAAGCCGCCCTGCTGACCGGCGTCCGGAGCCTCGAGATCCGCGAGGTCCCGGCGCCCGAGATCGCCCGCGACGACGACGTCCTGGTCCGCAGCCGGGCCGTGGGCGTCTGCGGCAGCGACCTTCATTACTATCTCTCGGATTCGGTGGGCACGGACCGCGTGTCCTATCCCTTCATCCCGGGGCACGAGTGCGCGGGCATAGTCGAGGCCGTCGGCTCGGCCGTCAAGCGGGTCAAGCCGGGCGACGCCGTGGTCATCGAGCCGGCCGTCTCCTGCGGAATGTGCGACCAGTGCCGGGCCGGCCGGCCCCACACCTGCCGCAAGCTGCTCTTTCTCGGCCATTACGGCGAGCTCACCGGCGGGATGGCCGAGCTCGCCCTCGCACCCGAGCGGAACTGCGTCCCGCTTCCTGACGGGATGAGCGTCGTCCGCGGCGCCCTGGCCGAGCCCCTGTCGATCGCCCTCTACGCGGCCGGGCTGGCCGGTTCGGCGCGCGGAAGATCGGCGGCCGTGCTCGGCGCCGGGCCCATCGGGCTGTGCGCGATCATGGCCCTCAAGGCCGACGGCGCCGGGACGCTGTTCGCCACGGAGAAGGTCGAGGCCCGCGAGGCCGCGGCGAAGAAGGCCGGGGCCGATTGGACCGGCGATCCCGATCGCGAGGACATCGTCGCCGGGATCCTGGCCCGCGAGCCGCTCGGCCTCGACCTCGTCTTCGAGTGCTGCGGCGAACAGGCGGCCCTCGACCAGGCCGTCTCGCTCCTCAAGCCGGGCGGCACGCTGGTCGTCGTCGGCATCCCCATCGAGCCGCGGGTCTCTTTCGACAGCGGGCGCCTGCGCCGCAAGGAGATCCGGGTCCAGAGCGTCCGTCGCCAGAACAAGTGCCTGGAGCGGGCCGTGGGCATGATCCACGCCGGGCGGATCGAGATCGACTTCCTGGCCACCCACTTCTTCAAGCTCGAGGAGGCCCGGGAGGCCTACGAGGTCGCGGCCGAGCGCCGCGACGGCGTCATCAAGGCCATCGTCACGCCCTAGCCGTCATCCCCATCTTCGACCTGGATTTTTCCTCCCCGCGGGGGCTCATCCGCGCCTTCAAATTCTTCTTCAGATCTCCTCTACGCCGCTGAGCCTTTTCAACGGCAGATGCGCGGCGATCGTCTCGAAGTGCCGGTCCGCGGCGATGAGGACGAGGCCGCAGTCGATGCAATCGGTGGCGATGATCATGTCGCTCAACGGGACGGAGATACCTTTGCGCTTCAGCGCGCAACCGTTCCGCCCGGCGGACAGCGAGGACCCCGCGTCGCTCGGAACGAACTTCAGCCCGGCCAAAGCCGAAGCCAGGCGGTCGAGCTCGGCTTCGCTCCGGGCCCCCGTCAGAAGCTCGACAAGGACGACGCCGTTGATATGGACCCGATCGTCATCGATGAGCTCGTCGAGGCGGTCGCCCATGGTTGAGCCTGCCTCCCGGAAATAAGGGATCCAGACGCTCGTGTCGACGAAGTACTCGGGCTTCACAGGAGGTCCTTCTTCCGAAGGGCGTCCAGGTCGAGGTCCAGCCCGACCTTCCCCCGGAGGCGCTTCAGGTTCTCGCGGCGCACCCTCTTCAGCATTTCCTCGAGGGAGCGGCGGACGAGCTCGGTTTTACTTGTTTCCCCGGTTTCGGCCATCAGGTCCTTCATTAAGTCATCGGGAATGATCAATGTTGTCCTCATGCATATCTCCTATACATATATTACATACATATAGCAGATATGTCAATTAGCGTTTCCTGCTCATGCCTTCGTATTGAATAGACGCCGCTCATATAGAGGTATATCTCACTGCCAGGAATCTTTAACGGAGAGGGAACCGTCGGGACTGGTTCCCGGGGGCCAAAAGGGGGATGCCTATTGGCGAACCTCATGGCCTATAGACCCCGGAATCGGGAGAGCTGCGAGCTTATCCGGCGAGGATCTTGTAGCTCGCCTTGATGGGCGCCGAGGCCTTGAGCATGACCCAGACGGGGCAGTAGCGGTCCTCGGACAGCTCCATGGCCTTCTCGACCGAGGCCGCGTCGACCTTCCCGCCCCGGAACTCGAACTCCAGTTCAATCGACGTCAGGACGGTTGGGTGGACCTCGCGCTTCTCGCCGCGGGCCCGGACGGTCAGTCCTTCGACGACCTGGCCCATCCGGCCGAGGAGACCGGTGACGACCTGTCCGCTGCAGCCGCAGAGGCTGGTAAGAAGCAGCTCGAGCGGCGTGAACCCGGCCAGGGGCTGGCCATCGGGCGTGAAATCGATCTCAACGGTCATGCCGGACCGGTCCGGCATCCCCCGGAACTTCATCCCCCCGTGAAAGACGATCTCGGCGCGGACTTCCTTGGCCATGGCAGTTCTCCTCGTGTCGATATCCAGAACGGCTTACCGGACCTACATCTCCTGATGTTCCGTGCGGCGGATGATCTCGTCCTGCAGCTCCGCGCTGCAGTCGACGAAGTAGTCGCTGTAGCCGGCCACCCGGACGATGAGGTCGCGGTGCTTTTCCGGGTGGGCCTTGGCCTCCCGTAAAAGGTCCGCCGTGACGACGTTGAACTGGATGTGGTGGCCCATCATCCGGAAATAGGACCGGACGAGGTCCTTGAGCCCGCGCATCCCGGCCTCGTCGGCCAGCAGCTGCGGCGTGAACTTCTGGTTGAGGAGCGTGCCGCCCGTGCGGATATGGTCCATCTTGCCCAGGGACTTGATGACCGCCGTTGGACCCTTGCGGTCGGCGCCCTGGACCGGCGAAACGCCTTCCGAGACGGCCTCCCCTGCCAGGCGCCCGTCGGGCGTCGCCCCGGTCATCTTGCCGAAGTAGACGTGGACGGTCGTCGGCAGAAGGTTGATGCGGTAGGTCCCGCCGCGCGGCGTCGGCCGGCCGTCGACGGCCTCGAAGTAGGCCTCGAACGTCCGTTTCATCAGGCTGTCGGCGTAGTCGTCGTCGTTGCCGAACTTGGGCGTCCGGTTGAGGACCCGTTGCCGGAGCTTCTCGTGGCCGGCGAAGTCGGCCCGCAGGGCCGCGAGCAGCTCGGCCATCGTGAAGTGCCCGTGGTCATAGACGTTATAGCGGATGGCGCTCAGGATATCGGTCATCGTGCCGACGCCGACGCCCTGGATGTAGTTCGTGTTGTAGCGGGCTCCGCCGGCGTGATAGTCCTTGCCCTTGGCTATGCAATCGTCGACCAGGACCGACAGGAACGGGGCCGGCAGGTAGGTCGCGTAGAGCCGCTCGATGACGTTGCTGCCCCGGACCTTGATGTCGACGAAATGCCGGACCTGTTTGCGGAAAGCCTCGAACAGCTCGTCGAAGGTCCCGAACGAGGCCGGGTCTCCCGTTTCGAGGCCGATCCGCTTGCCCGTCCTCGGGTCGACCCCGTCGTTCAGGGTGAGCTCGAAGATCTTCGGCAGGTTGAAGTAGCCGGTCAGGATGTAGGCCTCCTTGCCGAAGGCCCCGGACTCGACGCAACCGCTGGCCCCGCCGTTTCGGGCGTCGGCGACGCTCTTGCCCTGGCGGACGAGCTCCTGGACGATGGCGTCGGTGTTGAAGATCGACGGCTGGCCGAAGCCGGTCTTGACGATCCGCAGGGCCCGCAGGAGGAACTCGTCCGGGCCCTTGGCGCTGATCTGGACCATCGAGCTCGGCTGGAGGATGCGCATCTCCTCGATGACGTCGAGCAGGAGGAAGCTCAGCTCGTTGACCCCATCCGTGCCGTCCTCCTTGAGGCCGCCGACGTTGATGAGGGCGAAATCCGTGTAGGTCCCGCTCTCCTCGGCCGTGACCCCGACCTTGGGGGGCGCGGGCTGGTTGTTGAACTTGACCCAGAAGGCCTGCAGGAGCTCGCGGGCGCTCTCCTTGGTCAGCGTGCCGTCGGCCAGCCCCTTTTCATAAAACGGCCAAAGGTGCTGGTCGAGCCGCCCCGGGTTGAACGAGTCCCAGGTGTTGTATTCGGTGATGACGCCGAGGTGGACGAACCAGTAATACTGGAGGGCTTCCCAGAAGTCGCGCGGGGCCGCGGCCGGGACCCGGTCGCAGACCTCGGCGATCCGCCCGAGCTCCGCGCGGCGGGCCGCGTCTTTTTCTCCCTTGGCCAGCTCCCGGGCCTTTTCGGCGTGCCGGCGGCCGAAGGCCACGACGCCTTCGACGGCCACGGCCATGGCCTTGAGCTCCTCCTGCTTGTCGTAAGCCTCGGGGTCGCCCATGAAGTCGAGAGCGGCCAGGGAGGCCTCGATGTCTTTCTTGAGATCGAGCAAGCCCTTGCTGTAGATCTTGCCGTCGAGGACGGTGTGACCGGGGGCCCGCTGCTCCATGAACTCGGTGAAGACGCCGGCCTCGTAGGCGTCCTTCCACTCCGGGGTCATCTCCTCGAAGATCCGCTCGCGCTGGGAGCGGCCGGTCCAGAACGGGATGATCTTTTCTTCATAGACCTTGCGCGTCGTTTCGTCGACGGCGAAGGCCGTCTTCTTGCGGTCGTTGAGGTAATGGAGGTCCTGGAGGGAGTGGATGCAGACCTCGGGGTAGGTCGGGGTGGCCTTGGGCGCCGGGCCGCGCTCGCCGACGATCAGCTCGCCGTCGTTGACGCAGACGGTCTTGCGCTCCATGACGTGCTTGAAGGCCAAGGCGTGCTGCATGGGATAGGAGGCCTTCTGGACCTCGGGCCGCTTGTAGGCTTCGGTGAGGAGCAGGGCCCGTTCGGCGCTGATGGACGGCCGGGCCTCGAGCGTTTGCTTTCTCAGTTTCTTGACGCGGTCGTTCACGGTCATCCTCCTCTGTGGACTTCGAAGCCCGCCCGGCGGAAGGCGGCCTCGACGGCGGCCAGGCGCTCCCCGGAGGGGCTCTCGAATTTCCGGAAATCCTCTCCCCGTCCGATCCGGGCGGCCTTTTCGAGCCCGCCCGCGTGGTAGGGCAGCAGCCCGACCCGGCGGACCGTCCCGAGCGGCGAGAGGAACGCGATCATGCGGGCCGCGCTCTCGTCGTCGTCGTTGACCCCGGCGACGACGGGGATGCGGACCCAGACTTCGGCGGGGCCGGCGGCGAGCTTCTCGAGATTCTCCAGGATGGGCCGATTCGAGATCCCGGTCATTTCGATGTGCTTCCCGTCGTCCATGTGCTTGAGGTCGAAAAGGACGAGGTCGGTCTTGGCCGCGGCCCTCTCCAGGGCCCCGTTGGACGAGGCCCCGGCCGTGTCGATCGCCGTGCGCAGATTGCGGCCGCGGCAGGCGTCGAGCAGGGCTTCGAGGAAGGCCGGCTGGGCCAGCGGGTCTCCGCCCGAGAAGGTGACCCCGCCGCCGGACTGTTCGAAGAAGATGCGGTCCCTTTCGACCTCGCCGACGACCTCGTCCACGGACATTGCGCGGCCGACGACCTGCATGGCGTCATAGAGACAGGCCTCGGCGCACTGGCCGCAGAGGTCGCAGCTGGCCCGGTCGATGACGATGGTCCCTCCGGGGCCCTTGGAGATGGCTCCCGGGGGGCAGGCCTCGATGCAGGCATAACAGCGGGAACAGCGGGACGGCCGGTGCATGAGCTCGGGATCGGGGGAGATGCTCTCCGGATTGTGACACCACAGGCAATGCAGGGAGCAGCCCTTGAGAAAGACGGTCGTCCGGATCCCCGGTCCGTCGTGGATCGAGTAGCGTTTGATGTCGAAAACCCGGCCGGTCAAGGGGAAAAGCTCCTCCCTACGCCTGATAATATCTAAAACCCGCTCGTAATATATCAGATATCAGTGTGGAAATCAAGCTTTTTTTTGCGATTATGGACGGCCCTCTTACGTGGTATGATGAAGCCCGGAGAGGCCCCAAAAACATGGCGGAGCGCGTACCTTTCAGGCGGAAAACCCTCGATTCCCTGCTGATCAAGCCGGCCGGCCCGGACTGCAATCTGGCCTGCGGCTACTGCTTCTACCGCGGGAAGGACCTGATCTTCCCCGAAACACCGGTCCACAGGATGAGCCTCGAGGTCCTCGAGGAGACCGTCCGGCAGGCCCTGGCCCACGGCGGCCGCCAGGTCAACTTCGGCTGGCAGGGCGGAGAGCCGACCTTGATGGGGCTCGACTTCTTCCGCAAGGCCGTCGAGCTCCAAGCCCGTTACGGGAGCGGGAAGCGGGCGGCCAACGGCCTCCAGACGAACGGGCTTCTCCTGGACCGGGAGTGGGCCCGGTTCCTCCGGGAGAACGGATTCCTCGTCGGCCTGTCGCTCGACGGCCCCGAGCACATCCACGACCGCTACCGCCGGGCGGCGGGCGGGCGGGGAACGTGGGAAACCGTCGTCGCCAGGGCCCGCATGCTCCTCGAGGAAGGGGTCATGACCAACGCTCTGGTCGTCGTCAACGACTACTCGGTCAAGTTCGCGAGCGAGATCTACGGGTTTCTCAAGGACCTGGGCCTCTCCCATATGCAGTTCATTCCCTGTGTGGAGACGGACCCGGAAGATCCCGGGCGGGCCGCCCCGTTCTCGGTCGAAGGCCAGGACCTCGGGCGTTTCCTAGGCGTCCTCTTCGACCTCTGGGCCGGCGACATCAAAGACAGCGTCGAGACGACCTCGGTCCGCTTTTTCGACTCCGTGTTCCATTCTTACGTGGGCCTGGCCCCGCCGGAATGCACCCTCCTCCCCGAGTGCGGCGGGTACCTGGTCGTCGAACACAACGGCGACGTTTACAGCTGCGATTTTTTCGTCGAGGACGGGGGGAAGCTGGGCAGCGTCCTGTCGGGCCGGCTCGACCACATGCTGAACTCGGCCCGCCAGAGGGAGTTCGGCCAACGAAAAGCCGCCCTTCCCGAAAAATGCCGCTCCTGCCGCTGGCTCTCTCTCTGCCGCGGGGGATGTCCCAAGGACCGGCTGCAGGACCGGCGCGACGGAGGCCTCAACCACTTCTGCCGGGCTTTCGAGATGTTCTTCGAGCACGCCGACACCCGGCTGCGGGAGCTGGCCGAAAATTGGCTGAAGGCCCGGGCGGCTTGACCTCGACGGCCCCGGAGCTTAGACTAGCCGTGAACGGACCCCTCTCCGAATCCGTATGATCTCAGGAGGGGACGGAGCGACAGTTTGGACCGCATGATCGTCGGACAGACGCTGAAGCATTACCGGGTCGAGTCCCAGCTCGGCAAGGGCGGGATGGGTGTTGTCTACAAGGCCCGGGACACCCGGCTCGACCGCCCGGTGGCCCTTAAGATGCTGACCCCGGACCTCGTATCGAACCCCAACCGCCGGAAGCGCTTCCTGCTCGAGGCCCGCTCGGCCGCCGCCGTCTCTCACCCGGCCATCGCCCAGGTCTACGACATCGACGAGATCGACGGGAACATGTACATCGCCATGGAGTTCGTCGACGGCCGGACCGTCAGCCGCCTGGTCGCCGAGGGCGAGCTGGACCTGCTCGGGGCCGTCGAGGTCGCGCTCCAGGTCGCCGACGGCCTGGCCAAGGCCCACGACGCGGGCATCCTCCACCGGGACATCAAGTCCGACAACATCATGGTCACCAGGGACGGCCACGCCAAGCTGCTCGACTTCGGACTGGCCAAGCTGCTCGAGCCGGAAGCCGAGGAGCCGCCCGAGGTCGCGCCGGAGGACCTCAGCCGGACCCTGACCCGCGGCCGCGGCCTGACCGTCCCGGGGGCGGTCATGGGCACCATCAGCTACATGAGCCCCGAGCAGGCCCGCGGCAAGGAGCTCGACCCCCGGAGCGACATCTTCTCGCTCGGCATCGTCCTCTACGAGATGGTCACGTCGGAGCTTCCGTTCAAAGGCGACTCGCCGCTCGACACGATGCACGCCATCGCCTACGAGGAGGCCCGGCCGGTGACCATCGTCCGCCGGAACCTGACCCCCGAGCTCCACCGCATCGTTTTCCGCTGCCTCCGAAAGCGGCCCGAGGACCGCTATCCGGACGCCAGGGCCCTGGCCGAGGACCTCCGCCGCCTGAAGCGCGACGTCGAATCCGGCACCCGGACGCGCCTGCCCGCCGGCGAGCGCCTTCGCGGCTGGATCGACTGGCTCCGGACATCGTTCCCCTTCGGGACCAAAGGGCTGGTCATCCTCGGCGCCGCGGTCGTCCTGACCGCGGCCCTGGTCGCCCTGAGGATCAACTGGGGGGGCCTGATCGGCCCGGCTTTCATCGCCCTCTTCGGCTACCGGTTCGCCCGGAACCGGAAGAAACGGCTGATCGCGGCCTTCATCAAGAAAGCCGCCAAGGTGACTTCCGTCCGGGCCGTCTTCAGCGGGGAGGACCGGATGACGGTCGTCATGGACAAGGCGCCGGCCAAGGACTACATCCGGACAACGGCCCTCATCGAGGAGATGAACAGCAAGCTCTATGTCGGCAAGCGCGTCTCGGCCGAGATCCTGCCCGATCCCGACGAGGGGGAGTTCCAGGTCCTGTTGCGCAAGATGGGGATCGTCTACGCCCGCGAGGATGTCGTCGTCGGCCGGACCGCGCCGGGAAAGACGGCCTGACCTACGGGCGCTTCTTTTTGAGGGCTTCGACCCTTTTGCGGATCTCCGGCTGGTCGGCGCTGAGCTCGAGCGATCTTTCATAGGCCGCCAGAGCCTGGTCGCGGTCCCCCATGCCGGCGTAGGAATCCCCGATCGCGTTGAGGAGCACGGCGTTGACCCCGTAGTGGGAGACGGCCCGGTCGAGGACCTCCGCGGCTTCGGCGTAGCTCCCCGTCCTTCTGTAGGCCTCTCCGGCCAGGAGATAGAGCTCGTATTTCGCCGCCTCGGCCCGGCTCAGGAAGGGCACGACGACCTTTAGGGCGGACGCGGGCTCGTCGAGGGCCAGGTAGACCCGCCCTAAACCGATCGCCGTTTCCGGCGAGCCGGGCTTCCCGGCGAAAGCCCGCTCCAGGAAGACCCGGGCCTCCGCGAAGCGTCCGAGATGGAAGAGCTGGGCCCCGACGACCTCGGAATAGACCGGGTCGCCCGCGGCGGGCAGCACGTGGGACGAGAACCAGGGCCGGACCACGACCTCGGCGAAGGTCAGGTCGAACTCCTCGGCGGCGCCGACGACCTCGGCTCCCCGGTGCCTGAACGAGACCCGAACCTTGTAGTGGGCGGGCGGGAGATCGGCGAGGGGGACCTCCTCGAGGACGTCCGGGAAGCCCTCGATATCGGCGGCTTGGCGGCGTATGTCCCGGACCGGCTGATCGTCTTTCGAGAGCTCGATCCGGACCTCGCCCTCCCTCATGAGCTCGTCGGTCAGGTTGTTGACCTGAAAAGCGACCGCCAGCGTGTCCGTCCGCGCGAAGACGCGGTTGGGCTGGCAATAGACCTGCACGGAGCCGAGCCGGAAGGCCTTCATGCTCCTCTGGCCGGGCTCCAGACGGGCCGTCCGGTAGCCGAGGAGGGGCTGGGTCAACTGGAGGTCCGGTCCGCCCGGGGGGACGCGAACGGCCTGCTCCACGGAGGTGAACTCCTTGGAGACCTCGTTCTTGATGAGGACCGACAGCCGGTAATCGCCGGCGACGAGGGGGAACAGGTCCTGGTAGCTGAAGGGCGCCCGGCTGGCGCCGCGCATCTGCTCTTCGGTCATCTCCAGGGACACGGACTTGTCGTACTGATAGACCAGACGGCCGTCCATGGCCGTGACCCGGCCGTTGACCTTGAGGGTCGTGTAATAGCCGTCGCCGTAGCGGTTGACGGAGAGTCGCGAGGGCTCGACCGCGTAATGGACGAAATACAGCCCCATGGGGCCCCGGAAGACCTTGATCAGGCTGTCGCTCGCGATGTAGTTGGCCGTGTATTCGACCTCCACGAGGTCCTTGTACTCCAGGAACTTCCGGGCGTACTGGCTCGAAACGGAGCGGGCCGGGGAGGCCTCGACCCGCTGGATGAGCAGGTCGGAGCTCATGGACGGACGGCCGTAGGCGGCGCCTTCTTCGCCCGGGACGAGGGACAACGAAAGGGAGGCCAGGCTCGGCTCGATCTCCCTGAGCTTCCGGTAGGCCGCCTGATAATCGCCGGCGCCGCCGAGATATCCGGCCAGCAGGGCCTGGGGGCCGTCGCCGGACGGGCTGTAGAGCCGGTACTCGCCGTGCCCGCCCGGCTTGAAGAAAAGCAGGTTGAAGCCCGGGGGAAGCCCTTGCTCGGTCTTGCCCTGGTAGAACCAGACCTCGGTGTCGTAGACGCCGGAACGGCCCTCGAACCTCTGGACCTCCTGGGGCTCTCCCAGGATGATGTACATCCGGCCGCGGTCCGTCCGCCGGCCGGGGCGGATCGTCTCCCGGCCCAGGACCCGGTCGGCGTGGGCCAAGCGGCGGGCGTGCTCGTCCTTGAATTCGTTCGTCGGGGAGCCCGGCGTCGGATCGCGCTGCTTCCAGAAGGCCTCGATGAACAGGTCGCGTTCCCGGTCGTTCTGGAGCTTGAGGAAGACCTCCCGCTCCGCCGGGGAGATGATGGCGACGACCTCCTCCTCGAGCCATTTCGCGTAGGGCTCGGGAAGCTTCGTCCTCTGGGCCGCCGCCGCGGAAAGCGCCAGGCACAGGGCCAGGGCGGCGCGAAGCTCGAGGCCTTTCAGAGCTTTTCCTCGAAGACGAACTCGAAATCGGCCCGGCACGGATAGTTGACGGAGGTCAGCTGGAGCTGCTCGGGGTTCTGGCTGCCGATGCACAGCCGGTAGGTCTTGCCGACCTCGAACTGGAGCCCTTTGCGGGGTTTCATGGTCACCGTGTAGTACTGCATGCCGGCTCGGATGGTCGGGAACCAGCCCTCGGCCACCGGCTCGTTGCCTTCGAGCACCAGGTGATAGAGCTGCCTTTCGGCGAACTCGACCCGGATCTCGAACTCGATCTCGGAGACCGAGGCCCGCAGGACCTTGATGTACCCCTCCGGGACGTTCGGGCCGCGGTAGTAGTTGAGCTTGGGTCTGGACTCGTAGAACGACGACGCGCAGGCGACGGCGAGGAGCAGGGCGGCCAAAGGCAGGACGGTTTTAAGGAATTTCATGAAAAGCCTCCTTTATTCGGGTTATGCCGGTTCTCCCGGCCGGACCTTGACAGGATGCCCGGTCCGGATGGAATCGATCGCGGCGTCGATCGCCAGCATGTTCTTCTCGGCGTCCGAGGCGGGGTAGCGAAGCGGCGTCCCGGCCAGAACGCCATCCCCGAAGTGCTCGACCATCAGGGCGAACATGTCGGCCTGGGGAACGGCGAGCGCTTCGCTCCGCTCGCCGCGGATGATCTGGACGCGGGCCTCGAAGTCCTTGGCCGAAAAGGCCCGGTCGAGGTAAAGGGTGCCCTCCGTCCCCACGGCCAGCAGGCGGCTCTGGAAGTGGGATTCGAAGCTGCAGTCGCACATCGCGAAGCGGCCGCCCGGGAACTCGAGCAGGACGGCGGTCGTCATGTCGACGCCCGTTCCGGGGTCGAGCCGGGCCCGGGCGAAGACCGTGAGAGGCTCGTCGGCGAACACGAGCCGGGCGGCGCTTATCGTGTAGCACCCGACGTCGTAGAGGGCCCCGCCGCCCATCCCCGGGAACCAGCGGTAATTTTCGCCGCCGAGCGCGAACTGGAAGGTGAACGAGGACTTGACCGAGCGGACCTCGCCGACCGCGCCCGAACGGACCAGCTCGAGGGCCTGGTCGATCTGGGGGTGGAACCTGTACATGAAGGCTTCCATGAGGAGGACGCCGGACCCCTCGGCCGCGGCGATCATGTCCCGGACCTCCGCGGCGTTCATGGCCATGGGCTTCTCGCAGAGGACGTGCTTGCCGGCCCGGGCGGCCCTGATGGACCATTCGGCGTGGAGGTCGTTGGGGAGCGGGTTGTAGACGGCGTCGACCTCGGGGTCTTCGACAAGGGACAGGTAGTCGCGGTGGGACCTCGTGAAGCCGAATTTCGCGGCCCATTCGGAGGCCCGGTCCGCGTCGCGGGAGGCGATCGAGTGGAGGACGCCGTTGCGCGAGCCGATGATGGCCGGGATGAGGGCCTTCCCGGCGATGCTCGCGCAGCCCAGGATGCCCCATCTGACCTTGCGGTCCATAGTCATCAGATCTTCGTCAGCTTCTTCAAAAAGGCCGGATCGATGTCGCAGCCAAGCCCGGGCGATTCGGGCAGGGTGATCATGCCGCCTTTGACCGTCATCCCGCCGACGACGGGGTCGGTGACGTGCTCGGAGTTGCCGTCGAGGTCGGCGTAGACGATGTTGGCCTGGGAGGCGGCGACGTGGGCGGCCGCCGTCAGGGCCAGCTTCGAGTCGAGCATGCAGCCGACCATGCAGCGCATGTTGGCGGCGTCGGCGACGTGAGCGATGCGGATGGAGTTCAGCAGGCCGCCGGCCTTCATGACCTTGATGTTGAAGGAGTCGCAGGCCTCGGCCATGATGAGCCGGACGGCGTCGGCCGGCACGAAGAGCGACTCGTCGGCCATGATCGAGATCGGGCTCTGGGCCCGGACGGCCCGCAGGCCGGCCGTGTCGGAGGCCCGGACGGGCTGCTCGCAGAACTCGATGCGCAGCTTCTCCATTTTCCGGAGGGCGTAGACGGCCTGAGGGACCGACCAGCCCTGGTTGGCGTCGATGCGGATGCCGACCTCGTATCCGACGGCGTCGCGGATGGCCTGGAGCCGGGCGACGTCCTCGTCGGGGTCCAGGCCGACCTTGACCTTGACGGTCCGGTATCCGTCGCGGACGAAGCCCCGGATGCGCTCGGCCATGGCCGCGGGCGTGTCGAGCCCGGCCGTGATGTCGGTCTCGAAGGACCGCTCGGACCCGCCGAAGAGACGGAAGAGCGGCAGGCCGGCGACCTTGCCCAGGATGTCGTGGAGGGCCATGTCGAACGCGGCCACGGCGCTCGGGTTGGAGTGGACGAGGGGGCCGAGACCGCGGAGCAGGCCGTCGATGGCCAAGGGGTCTTTCCCGACGATCACGTCGCGGACGGCGCGGGCGGCGGCGGCGTTGGTGGCCTGGGTCTCTCCCGTGATCGGGGGGAACGGACAGGCCTCACCCAGCCCGACGAGGCCCTGGTCCGTATGGATGCGGACGAGGAGGAGGTTGGCGGCCTTCATCTCGCCGATGGCGATGCGGAAGGGCACGGCGAGGGGGATGTCGAAAAGAAAGATGTCGACCGCTTTGATCTTGAGCTTGCCGGCGGCGGCACGCTGGGTTTCGGCGGCGGCGGGAGGGAGTGCGTAGGCCTTGGAGCCGGCGGCCAGAGCGCCCAGGCCGAACATTTTCAGGAATTGGTTCCGGGACAGGCTCATGGGGCCTCCTTGTCTCCATTCTAGTACCCAGGGGCCGGCATTTCAAGCCGGGCCGCCGCCGGCGTCGCCGGAGGGGCCGCGGTCGCCGCGGGCCAGGGAGGCGAAGATGCCTCCCGCGCAGATCAGGGCGAAGAGGGTGAACGCGGCCCGCAGGCCCTTCAGGAAGAGGGGGTAGACGGAAGGTTCGATCGGCGCACGGCCCATGAACAGGGCGAAGATCATCATCGTGACCCCGGCGCTCAGCATCCCCCCGGCGAGGCGCATGGTCCCGACCGAAGCCGAGGCCAGGCCGTAGTGCCGGCGCTCGACCGAGCCCATGATGGCGTTCATGTTCGGCGATGAGAACAGGCCGAAGCCCAGCCCGAGGAGCAACAGGCCGCCGTAGATGACCGGGAACGGGGTGCCGGGGCCGAGAAAGATGAACAGGGCCAGGCCCAGGCTGGTGAAGCCCATGCCGAGGGAGGCCAGCGCGCGCGGTTCGACCTTGTCCGAAAGCCGGCCGGCGAAGGGCGAGCAGACGGCCATGACCACGGGCTGGGCGATGAGGACCAGGCCCGCTTTCTGGGGAGGCAGTCCTTTGATGTACTGAAGGTAGAGACTGACCAGGAAGCTGACCGCGGAGGTGGCGCTGTAGTTGATGAGGGCGGCCAGGTTGGAGAAGGCGAAGATCCGGTTGTTGCGGAAGAGGCGCAGGTCGAAGACGGGAGAGGGGGCCCGGATCTCGATGAGGACGAAGCCGGAAAGGGCGGCCAGGCCGGCCGCGGTAAGGGACAGCCCGAGGAGCGAGGGTAGGCGGGAGAACCCGGACATCAGGCAGACGAGGCCGAGGCCGTAGGCCAGGGAGCCGCGCCAATCGAAGCCCTCGCCGCGGGCCTCCGCCCACTCCCCTTTGAGCTTCAGCGAGGTGACGAGAAAGACCGCCAGGGCCATGGGCAGGGTGACCCAGAGGACGCTCCTCCAGCCGAAGCTGTGGGTGAGGAAGCCGCCGACGACCGGTCCGGAGGAAAGCCCGACGTAAACGGCGGCGGTGTTGATGCCGATGGCCCGGCCGCGCTCGCGCGCCGGGAACACGGAGGTCAGGATGGCCATGCCCGTGCCGAAGACCATGGCCCCGCCGACGCCCTGGACGGCGCGCGAGGCGATGAAGAAGTGGCCGGTCGGGGCCAGGGCCGAGAGCAGCGACCCGAGACCGAAGACGGCGACACCGGAGACGAAGACCCGCTTGCGTCCGACGATGTCGGCCAGGCGGCCGAACGGGACGAGGAACATGGCCGCGGCCAGCATGTAGGCCGTCGGGACCCAACCGAGGGCCACCGCGCTCAGGGAGAACTCCTTGGCGACGACCGGCATGGCGACGTTGAGGGCGGAGGCCATGAACGGGGTCAGGAAGGAGGCCATGGTCGAGACGAGCAGGGCCGTCCGCCGGAGCGACCTGTCGTGTTCGGTCATGTTCCGGTTATTATATCAAGAGGGGGTCAAATCTCCACTCATTAACAAAGGCCTCCGCGCATCCTGCCCTCGGAAGGGGGGCGGACGGAGATTATTTAATGAGTGGAGATTTGACCCCTTCCGGAAAGGCGGCGGAGGAAGTCGCGGACCTCGGCGAGGCCGAGGAGGCGCGAGGCGGCATAGAAGACGGCCAGGCCGAGGAGGCCGCTGACGACGACGCTTCCGGCCGTGGCCGCGAAGGACGTTCCGAACCTTCCGGCGGACAGCCCGTTGACCAGCCAGGCCGCCGCGCCGCCCGCCAGGGACGCCGCGACCAGAGCCGCGGTGAAGCGGACGAGCGGCGCCGTCGCGACGCTCACGCTTTTCTTCGGAAGAAGGGCCAGCAAAATGCCGACATTGAGGGCCGCGGCCAGCGACGTGGACAGGGGGAAGATCATGAACCCCAACGTGCCCATCAGCGAAACGTTGAGGGCGATGTTGAAGGCGATCGAAACGAGGCTGGCGACCATCGGCGTCCGGGCGTCCTTGAACGCGTAGAAGGCCGCGGCGACGTTCCTCAATCCCGACATGAACGGGATGCCCAGCGCGTAGAGGGCCAGGGCCCCGGCCGTGGCCGCCGTGTCCTCGGCCGTGAACCGCCCCCGCTGGTAGATGGCCCGGGTCACCGGCTGGGCCAGGAAGGCCAGCAGGACCGAGGCCGGCACGGTCAGGACGAGGACCATCTTCAGCGAGTCGGCCAGGGTCGAGCGGACCGAGTCGAGGTCGTTGTCGTGGACGAAGCGCGCCAGCGACGGCAAGGCCACGGTGCCGACGGCGATGCCGAACAGCCCCAGCGGGAGATGCATGACCCGGAAGGCGTAGTTGAGCCAGCTGACGCTGCCCTCGGCCAG
Source organism: Candidatus Aminicenantota bacterium (assembly GCA_016867635.1). Lineage (GTDB taxonomy): Bacteria > Acidobacteriota > Aminicenantia > Aminicenantales > Saccharicenantaceae > RBG-16-66-30. The sequence goes on from VGJC01000013.1 coordinate 22,240, forward strand.
CGGCGTCACCAGGATGGTGTTGACCAGGACGTTGATGCGCGTGCCGGCCAGCCCGATGGCCACCGGCACGAACAGGGCCATGACCCGCCGGAATTCGGGGTCGCGGAAGCTGAGCACGGCGCTCCAGCGGAACCCGCTCTTCCGTACGAGCGGCATCTGGACCAGGAACTGCATCAGCCCCCCGATGAGGACCCCCACGGCCATGCCGAAAATGGGCTCTTTCCCCCGCGCGACGTACCAGCCGTAGGTCAGCAGGGGAAAAAGGATCGAAAAGAGATTGAAGAGCGCCGGGGCCACGCTGGGCACGAAGAACGACTTCTCCGTGTTGAGGTAGCTCATGGCCCAGGCCGCGAGACTGACGAAGAGAAGGAAGGGGAAGAGGACCGCCGTCAGCTGGGCCGTCAGCTCGATCTTCCCGGGCACCTGGCCGAAGCCGAAGGCCACGACCCCGGCGATGCGCGGCGCGAGGAGCAGGCCGGCCAGCGAGACCACGCCCGCCGCGACGAAGAGGGTGTTGAAGATGTTGGAGGCCAGCCGGTTCTGGGCCTCCTTGCTCTTGGCCTTCTCCCCGGCCAGGACCGGGACGAAAGCCGCCGACAGGGCCGTCTCGGCGAACAGGTCGCGCAGCAGGTTCGGGATGCGGAAGGCGACGTTGAACGCGTCTGTGGCCGCCCCGACCCCGAACAGGTGGGCGAAGACCGATTCGCGGACCAGGCCCATGACCCGGCTGACGGCCGTGCCCAGGGTGAAAGATCGGACGCCCCGGCTGAGGTCTTCCATGCTCGGGTCATTATATCCGAACCGCCCCCGCCGCAAGAAGCCCGAAAAAAGCCAAATTGACCGCGCCCTTCGCCGGGTTTAGAATGTCCCCGTGCCTTCCGTCGACACCGCCCCCCGCTTCCCCGCGGACGAAGCCGCCCGCGTCGCCCGCGAGGTCTTCGCCGTCGAAGGCGGCTTCGGCGAGCTGCCCAGCGAGCGCGACCAGAATTTCCTCCTCCGGACGACCGACGGCCGGGAGCTCGTTCTCAAGATCGCCAACCCTCGCGAGCTCCGCGACCGGCTCGCGTTCCAGAACGAGGTCATGGCCCTCCTGGCCGCCGATGCCGGCGGCCCCCTGGCCCCCCGGCCCCTGCCCGCGAAGGACGGCGCCTTGATCTCCACGGTGCCCGGCCGCGGGGGTGAGCCCCATTTCGTACGGCTCGTCGAATACCTGCCCGGCCGGCCGCTCGGCGAGGTCCGGCCCCACACGCCACGACTGCTCATGGACCTGGGAGCGTTCGCCGCGCGCCTGGTCCGCGCCCTGTCTGCCCTTCCCCAGCGCGAATACCAGCCGGACCTCATCTGGAACCTCAAGAACGGCCGCCGCGTCGTCCGTGAGAACGCGCCCCTCGTCGTCGACCCGGGCCGGAGAGCGACGCTCGACGCCGTCTTCCGGAGGGTCGAAGAACGGGCCGCCCTGTTCGAGGGCCTTCCCGAAGGGCTCGTCCACAACGACGGCAACGATTACAACGTCATCGTCGCCCCGCCCGACCCAGCGCCCGGCTCCTTCGGGGACATGCGCGTGGCCGGGTTCATCGACTTCGGCGACATGACCCGCTCCTGGGCCCTTTCCGACCTGGCGGTCGTGCTGGCTTACGCGATGCTTGACAAGGGCGATCCTCTGGGCGCCGCCGCTCATATCGTCGCCGGCTACAACGCGGTCCTGCCTCTCTCCGACAAGGACCTCCGGGCCCTGTTCCCGCTCGCCTGTCTGCGGCTGTGCATGAGCGTCTCCATCGCCGCCTCGCAGAAGAAGCTCGATCCCGGCAACGCCTACCTGACGATCTCCGAGGAGCCGGCCTGGAGGCTCCTCGAGCGCCTGAAAGACGTCGCGCCGGCCTTCGCCGAAGGCGCCTTCCGCCGGGCCTGCGGCCACGCTCCGTTCCCAGCCGCGGAGCCCGTCGCCCGCTGGCTCGAAGCGAACCGCGTCTCTTTCGCCCCGGTCATGGGCTATCCCCTCGACGCCCGGGCCGCCACGGTCTTCGACCTCGGCCCGGCAAGCGCTCTCTTCGAACGCGAGGAACACTGGACGGACATGGAGGCCCTCGACCGCCGGCTCAAAGCCGAAGTCCTCCGGGCCGGGGCGCGCGCGGGCATCGGGCGCTACAACGAAGCCCGCCTCATCTACACCTCGCCTGTCTTCCGGCCTTCCGGCGACCCGCTCGCCGAGGGCCGGACCGTCCATCTCGGGATGGATGTCTTCGTGCCGCCGGGCTCGGATATCTTCGCCCCGCTCGACGGCACCGTCCACAGCTTCAGAGACAACGCCGCCTGTTTGGACTACGGTCCGACCGTCATCCTCGAACATGCCCCCGCCCCCGGTGTCAGGTTCCATACGCTCTACGGACACCTGACCCGTGGCTCCATCGCCCATCTGACGCCCGGTCAGCCCGTTCGCAAGGGGGAGCGACTGGCCGCCGTCGGGGCCAGGGACGAGAACGGCGGCTGGCCGCCCCACCTCCATTTCCAGATCATCGTCGAGATGTTGGGCCGGAGCGGGGATTTCCCGGGTGTCGCGGCCGGCCGGGACCGCGACCTCTGGACGGCCCTGTCGCCCGATCCCGACCTCATCCTCGGCGTCCCGGAGGGCCTTCTCCACGACCCGGCCCTCGGGCCCGCGGAGATCGCCGCGCTGCGGAAGGAGCACCTGGGAAGGAACCTCAGCGTGTCCTACCGCTCCCCGCTCGAGATCGTCCGCGGCTCGATGCGGCATCTCATCGACAGCACGGGGCGCGTCTTCCTCGACGCGGTCAACAACGTCCCCCACGTCGGCCACAACCATCCGAGGGTCGTCGAGGCCGTCCGCAAGCAGTCCGCCGTCCTCAATACCAACACGCGCTACCTCCATGAGACCATCGTCCGCTACGCGCGCCGTCTGACGGCCCTGCTCCCCGACCCGCTCCGGGTCTGCTTCTTCGTCAACTCCGGGAGCGAGGCCAACGACCTGGCCCTGCGGCTGGCCGCCGCGTACACCGGGCGGCGCGACATCGTCGTACTCGACGGCGCCTATCACGGCAACCTGAGCTCGCTCGTCGCGATCAGCCCGTACAAGTTCAACGGCCCCGGCGGCGCGGGTTGCCCGCCCGCGACCCACGTGGCCCCGATGCCCGATCCCTACCGCGGGCTTTTCCGCGACGATCCTCGGGCCGGCGGAAAATACGCCGCCCGCGTCGGCGCGATCCTGGACGAGCTCGCCAAGACCGGTCGCCCGCCGGCCGCCTTCATCGCCGAGCCGGTCATGAGCTGCGCCGGGCAGATCGTCCCGCCGGCCGGTTTCCTCAAGGAGGCCTTCCGGCTGGTCCGCGAGGCGGGCGGCATCTCGATCGCCGACGAGGTCCAGGTCGGCTTCGGACGGTGCGGGACGCGCTTCTGGGCCTTCGAGGCCCAGGACGCCGCGCCCGACATCCTGACCTTGGGCAAGCCCATCGGCAACGGCCATCCTCTCGGCGCGGTCGTGACGACGCCGGCCATCGCCGACGCTTTCGCCGGCGGGATGGAGTATTTCAATACTTTCGGCGGCAACCCGGTCTCGTGCGCCGCCGGCCTGGCCGTCCTCGACGTCATCGAGGAAGAAGGCCTCCAGGAGAACGCCCGGACGACCGGGGCCCTTCTCGCCGATGGCCTGCGCTCGCTCATGGAACGCCACCCTCTCGTCGGAGACGTCCGCGGCCTCGGCCTTTTTCTGGGCGTCGAGCTCGTCCTCGACCGCGCGACGCGCGAGCCGGCGCCCCTGCACGCCTCCTACGCCGTCGAGCGCATGCGCGAGGAGGGCGTCCTGCTCAGCACGGACGGCCCGGACCGCAACGTCATCAAGATCAAGCCCCCGCTCTGCTTCACGGCGGCCGACGCCGACCTTCTCGTCGGCAAGCTGGACCGGGTCCTCTCAGAAACGCCGCTCAGAACATAGCTCGCTGCGGCAAACCTGTGAAGGGAAGATCTCTATTATTAGGACTTGTCCGAGGGCCGCTCCAACCCGTAGTTCTGCTTCACATCCGCCCGTTTGAGCTGGAAGGCCAGGAAGATGGAGACGACACCCAGCCCGACCAGCATGAGGATGGGAATGGTGTAGTTGTAGACGGGGATCTCTCCCACGGCCCGCATCTCCTCGATCTTCTGGGCGACGGCGACCTCGTCCAGCCCCTGGGCGATCAGACTTTCGCGAACGGACCGGAGCTTCTCCAGGACCTGGGGATTCGTCATGTCCAGGACCTTCCCGATGCCCCAGTAGAACGCCGAGAGACCGTAGTTCTGGATGGTGAACATCGTGGCGTAGGCGGTCCCCAGTCTTTTTTCGACGACGATCTTGGCCACCGACGGCCACATGGCCGCGGGTACGAGCGAGAAGGCGATGCCCAGCGCGAAGAGCCCCGTGTAGCCGAGGAACACGTTGTTCAGGAGGGACAGGGTGATGTGCGCGTAGATGAGCAGCAGCGAGCCCAGGACCATGAGCGAGGCGGCCTTGCCCTTCTTGTCGACCAGCCGGCCGAAGATCGGGGTGAAGAGGATCGTGCCCAGCGGGATCAGGCCGCTGACCTTGGGCCCGTTCTGCAGGTAGGCGGCGATCTTCTGCCACAGCGTCATCCCGCCGAGGTCCGGCATGCTGAACGTGAACCCGAACTTGTTGACCAGGAGGTCGGGCGCGTACTGCAGGAACGGGAAGACGGCCGAATAGAAGGCCACGCACAGGAGGGAAATGTAGATGAACGAGCGGTCCGTCACCAGCTCGACGAGGTCCTTGAACCTGAAGCGGTCCTCCTTGGAGGCGGCGTCGGAAATGCCCGTCTGCTTGTCCAGCTTGACGTCGAAGATGAGATAGGCCAGGAAGAGCAGCGTGCCCACACCGATGATCGAAGCGGCCGTGATCAGGGCCGTGCTGATCTTCCCCCCCGCGATGTCCAGGCCGAAGGAGATGGCGAAGAAGCTGCCCAGCCGCCCGACGACGACGTTCAGCCCCATGGCCAGGGCCAGCTCCTTGCCCTTGAACCACTTGACGATGGTCCTCTGGATCAGCACGCAGGTCGTCTCGAGCCCGACGCCGAACAGGATCCGGCCGCCGATCATGGAGATCAGCATGGAGTTCCGGCTCGTGCCGAAGACGCCCATGCTCCCGAGAGCGACCAGGAACGCGCCGACGGTGGCGATCAGGGCCAGGACGATCCCGGTCTTGCGGATGCCCCAGCGGTCGAGGGCGATGCCGCCGACGATGATCATCAGGGCCAGGTTGGCCCATGTGGCCGAGCTGATCAGCAGGCCGAACTGGGAGCTGGTGAAGCCCAGCTGGCTCTCGAACAAACCCTTCAAGGGTCCGAGGGCGTCCTGGAACCAGTACGTGCCGAACATCAGCACGCTGATCATGCCCAGAACGGTGAAACGGACAGGCGCCGAGTCCTTGATGATCTTCTTGGCGCGATCCACGGCCGCGGCCGTCGCCGAAGGCTTATCCATGGTCATCTCCCTTCGTCAGGATTCGGGATACGCGGGGACCATTCTATATATAAAGCGCTGGCGATGCCTAGCTTTTTTTATGACTTCAGCCGAGGGAACTCGGTGACCCGGATGTTCGTGCAGCCGTAGGGAAGCAGGGTCAGCTCCTCGTCCGGTTCGTCCGACGCCTGGGGCTCGGGCGGGAACTCAGCCGCCCAGCCATGCTTGAGGCCCCAGCCGGGGAGCTTGCGTCCCCTGACCCGGGCGGCCATGCCCGCCCCTTCGGGCGAGAAGGGCCGCTCCGCGACCGGGCGCTCCTCGAAGCGCAGGCTGCCCTCCGGGCGGGCCTCGTCGAGGACTAGCCCATAATTCCAGTCCGTCGTCGGATGGACCTCCCAGTCCCCGTGGGGAAGCTCGCGGTGGGGCTTGTCCTCGTTGACCCTCACCCACTTCTCCCCCATCGCCAGCGCATAGACGAGCGGGCCGCGCTCGACGGACAGGCCGCCGTTGTAGCACGACGCGATCGCGGCCGTCATCGGCAG
>VGJC01000014.1 GCA_016867635.1 Candidatus Aminicenantota bacterium
CGCCGACGCTGGTGACGAAAATGGCCGGGTCGTCCATGACCGGGCACTTGTTCTCGCAGATCCCGCACCCGATGCACAGCTCGATGTCCACGACCGGGCCTTTCTGGACGACGACCCGCCCGTCGGCGAGGTGGGCCTCGACGTCGACGAGCTTGATGGCCTTGGGCGACACCGGGCAATGTTCCTCGCAGACGATGCAGGGTTTGCCCAGGACGTAGGGGATACAGCGCTCCTTCCGGACCCAGGCCGTGCCGATCTTGACCTCGCCCTTCTCCTCGATGGTCAGCTCTTTGATGGCCCCCGTCGGGCAGACCTGCGTGCAGAGCGAACAATAGTACTCGCAGTAGCCGATCTTGGGGACCAGGACGGGCGTCCAGAGGCCCTCGGGGCCGGCCTCGGCGAGGGCCGGCTGGAGGCCGTTGGTCGGGCAGGCCCGCATGCACTGGCCGCACTTGACGCACTTGGCCAGGAAACCGGCCTCGGCGAGCGAACCCGGCGGCCGGATGAGCTTGGGGGAGGCCCGATCGCGGAACGGCGTCAGGCGGAAGAAGGGCACGGCGAAAAGGCCCAGGAAGGTCGACAGAAGGACCTTGCGGCGCGACAAGTCGACGTTGGAGACGTTGGTCGTCTTTTCCGCCGCGGCCCCGGCCGGGAAGCCGATGGCTGCGGTCGGGCAAATGGCCGCGCAGGTTTCGCAGTAGACGCACTCGCCGCTCTTCCACTTGTCGTTGGGGAAGGGCTGGGCCTGGGTCTGGCAGTGCTGGGTGCAGAGGCCGCACTCGATGCACTTCCCGGGGTCGATCCGCAGCTTGAAGAGGTTGACGCGGGAGAGCAGGCCCAGCAGGGCTCCCGCCGGGCACAGGTACCGGCACCAGAAACGCTCCTTCCGGGCGTTGAGGGCCAGGGCTCCCAGGAACATCAGGCCGATGGCGAACCCCTGGACGAACGTGGCGTTGAGGGACCAGTTCTCGAGGAAATGGGACACGGACCGTCCGACCGAAACGAGCCCCAGCCCGTAGATGACGCCGTTGAGGCTCGAAAGGCCCTGGGCCAGGATCGGGAAGACGGCCGTCGACAGCGACCGGGCCAGGAAGGAGAAGGGGTCGAGGTATCCGGCCAGGTTCAGCCCGAGGAGGGCGCCGGCCAGGACGGCGAACAGGATGAAATACTTCCACGCCAGGCTCGCGCTCTCCTCCTTGGGCGGCCGCAGGAACTTGGTCCGCTTGAAGGCGAAGGAGGCGAACTGATGGACCGAGCCCAGCGGGCAGACCCAGCCGCAGAAAACGCGCCCCAGAAGGACGGTCGCGACGACCGTGACGAGGGCGAAAGCGAACGAGGCGACGAGGACCCGGGCCGAGACGATCGTGACCAGGGCCAGCAGAGGGTCGAAATGGAAAAAGCGCTGGACCGTCGAGCCGATGTAATCCTCTCCGGTGTAGCGCGCTCCGATGAGCAGATAGAGGAAAAGGGCGAAGAACCCGGCCTGGCTGGCCATCCGCAGGCGTTGGAGGGCCCGGTATTTCTTAGATCTTTCTTTTATCAATATTCAGGCCCTCCAGGTCGATGCGCCCCAACCCCCGCTCGCGCGCCATGCGCAGGTAGGGGACGTCTTGGGGAGCGAGCTCGAAGAAGGACGCGCCCATGGCGTCCACGGCCGCCGCGTCGACGCCGGCCACGACCGTCTCCCGCAGCTCCGTGTCCGAGATCCGTCCCCCCTGAGGGCCGTTCCGGACGAGGATCCGATAGGCGTCGAGCACGGTCAAAGCGGGCTTGAAGAAGGCGGCCAGGTCGACCACGGCCTCGTCGATCCGCTGGTGGAGCTGGTTGCGGGCGCCGCTGATGCCTCCGAGCCAGTTCTTCATGCCCAGGGTCACCCGGCACAGGGAATGGTGCTTGGCGATCGGCACGTTGATGATCTTGTCGGCCTCGATGACGTCGAGGACGATGTCCCATTCCTTGAGCCACTCTCCGCCGAGGCTCATCTTCTTGACCCGGTGCTCGTCGACGAAGAGCATGGTCCCGCCGGCCTGCTTGACGGCCTCCTGGATGCCCGAGCGGATGTAGCAGCGGCGGGCCTGGTTGGTCGTGTTGTCGATGACGATGACGCTCTTGGCGCCGGCCTCCTGGGCCAGCTCGACGAGGGCCTTGACGACCTCGGGATTGGTGCAGGCGGCCATCTCCGGGGTCCGGTCCCAGCCGATATTGGGCTTGACGACGACCTTGTCGCCCCGGGCCACGAACCGGGACATCCCGCCGATGGCGGCCACGGCTTCCTTGGTGATGGCGTAGGGAGAGGCCCCTTCGGCGACGCCCAGATGAGGAAGCGCCGGCGCGGCCTGCCCGGCGAGAAGCCCCGGCGCCCAGCGAAGAGCCAGACCGCCGACGGCCACGTCCCTGATGAATGCGCGTCTTTTCATGCGGATCATCCTTTCCCGAGTGATCTGATGTATTCCATGATGCCGTCGTAAATGCCCTCAGCGGCCAGCTCGCGATACTTCCTCGTCTTGAGCTTCTCCTCCTCGCGCGCGTTGCTGAGGTGGGAGATCTCGACCAGCACGGACGGCATTTCTCCGCCGATGAGGACCCAGAACGGGCCGCCTTTGACCCCCAGGCTCTGGATCCCGGGGAGGTCCTTGGCCAGGGACTTGACCAGGTTCCGCTGGATCTTGTCGGCCAGGTCCCGCGATTCCTGGATCTTGCTGTTCTGGACGATCTTCTGGATGATGCCCTTCATTTCGCCGATGTTCTTGGTCGAGGTGGCGTTCTCCAGGGCGGCCAGCCTGTTGACCTCGGGGTCGGGGCTGATGTTCAGGTAGAACGACTCGACGCCGCCCCGGTTCCTGTCCCGGTGGGCGTTCGTGTGGATGGAGACGAACAGGTCCGCCCGCTTCTGGTTGGCGATGACCGTCCGGTTCTCGAGGGGCACGTCGATGTCCGTCTCCCGCGTCAGGACGGCCTCCAAGCCGGCTTTATCCCTCAGGAGCTTTTGGAGGGCCAGGGCCACGTCGAGGTTGATGGTCTTCTCCTGGAGGCCGCTCTTGCCGATGGTCCCCGGCTTGGGGCCGCCGTGGCCGGGGTCGATGACGATGGTCCGCACCCCCAGGCCCAGCTGCCGGGCCATCGAATATCCGGACGGAGCGGGGTCCGGAGGCAGGCCCGAGGGTTTCGCGGACGGGATGTTGCCGGACGGGTCCGCGCCCCCGTGAACGCCGGCCCTGTCGACCGGGTGGATGTCGATGACCAGTCGGAACGGGTCGAAAAGAGGATAGACCCGATAGGACAGGACCTTGGCGAAGTCGACGTCGGCCACCACCCGGACCGTGCTCGGTGTTTTCTGGGAGATCCGCACCTGGCTGATGTAGCCCGCCTGACAAGGGTAGGACTGGTTCTGGAGGATGGGATTGAGCTTGGCCTGGAGGACGTCGACATAGACCCGGTCCGGGTCCCGCAGCTCGCCCGAGGTGTACTCGCGCAGCGTCCCGATGTCGAGGACGATGCGGGTGAAGGCCGGGTGGGTGTGCTGGCGGAGGTTGGCGATCTCGGCCCGCGGGTCGGTCTGGGCGCCGCCCAGCAGGGACGCGCACAACGACCCCAGGAGGAGAAGGGGCGAACCGGGCCTCGCGATCTTCAATTCCCTCCAATTTTATATGAGGCGCCGCGCCTTGTCCACCGACCGGGCCCTTTCCCGCTCCGCCTTGTCGGCCTCCTGGGATCGCCCCGGGGGCCGGGCTCTCCGGCGCGCGGCCCCTTGGTTGGAGGGCCGTTTCAGGCCCCGAATTTCTTCAGCTTCAGGGCGTGGGCCAGCATCAGGGGCATGGCGTAGAGCGAACGGAAGCGGCCGAGGAGGCCCCCGGCGCAGGCCCTCTCCGTGAAGACGCGGGCGTCGTCGACGCCGGCCGTCGCCGAGACGAGCAGGAACGGGTTCGGATGCCACGAGTGGCCTTTGAGGAGCGAGGGCGTCGAGTGGTCCGAGGTGACGACGAGGACGTCCGGGCGCAGGGCCAGGAGGCGGGGAATGTGGGCGTCGAGCTCCTCGATGGCCGCGACCTTGGCCGCGAAATTCCCGTCCTCGCCGGCCGAGTCGGTCTTTTTATAGTGGATGTAGAAGAAGTCGTGGCCGGCGTAGCTCTTCTCCAGGGAATCGAAGAGGCCGGCGGTGCCGCCTCCGACGTCCATGACCTCCATGCCCAGGAGCCGGGCCAGTCCCTTGTACATGGGGTAGTTGGCGATGGCCGCCGGCCGGACCTTGAACAGCTCCGGCATGGTCGGGATGGAGGGGAACTTGGAGAAGCCGCGGAGCAGGGCCGTGTTGGCCTTGGGCTCGTTCTCGAGGGCGGCCGCGACATCGTCGAGAAAACGGTTGACGATGCCGGAGGCCTTGTCGGCCTCGGGCCCGAGCGGAGCCGTCGGGACCGGGGGCCGGCCGTCCTTCTGCGGGTCGGCGTCGGTCAGGGCGTCGGACAGCCCCTCGGCGCTGAACCGGGCCACGAACCGGTGCTCCTTGCCCGGAAAGACCCGGACCGCGGCCTCTTCCCGCCGGGGAAGGCGGGCGTTGAGGTGTTCGCAGATGCGGATGTTCTCTTCGGTCGGGATGCGGCCCGCGCGTCGATCGACGACCAGGCCGTCCTTGAGGGTGGCGAAATTGCCGCGGGCCACGAGATCGTCCCGGCCGACCTCGACCCCCGAGCCCAGGGCTTCGAGGATGCCGCGGCCGAGCCGGTAGCGGAGAGGGTCGTAGCCGAAAAGGGCCAGGTGGGCCGGGCCGCTCCCGGGCGTGATGCCCATGAAGACCGGATCGGACAGGCCGCAAACCCCTCGCGCGGCGAGAGCGTCGAGGTTCGGCTTGCGGGCCGTCTCGAGCTCGGTCTTGCCGTCGACGGGTAGCCCGCCGACGCCGTCCATGACCAGCAGGACGATCTTGGTGTCCGTCGTTTGACTCAATTCCCGGGCCATTGTTTCCCATTCCATGAGCGTTTCTCCCGCCATCGATCGCCCCCAGTTTAGCATAAACGGCCGGCGTCGGGGATAGGCCGCGCGGGATTTGAAACGCGAGGACCTGTCTGCTAGAATCACTCCATGCAGAAAGTCCTGATCCTCGATTTTGGGTCGCAGTACACCCAGCTCATCGCCCGCAAGGTCCGCGAGCTCGGCGTCTACTCCGAGATCCTGCCCTTCTCGACGCCCCTGGCCAAGGTCCGCGAAGCCGCCCCGTCCGCCATCGTCCTGTCCGGAGGGCCGCAGAGCGTCTACGAGAAGGGCGCTCCCCATCCGCCCGAGGGCCTTTTCGATCTGGGTGTCCCCATTTTGGGGATCTGCTACGGGGTCCAGCTGATGGCCCATTTCCTGGGCGGCAAAGTCATCCCTTCCAAAGAGCGGGAGTACGGCTTTGCGTCCCTGCGGGTCCTCGACCGCTCCGGACTCCTGGCCAGGGTCAAGGACAGGGAGCAAGTCTGGATGAGCCATGGCGACCGGCTGGAAAAGGTCCCGCCGGGATTCGCCGTCACCGGCAGCACGGCCAACACCAAGGCCGCCGCCATCGAGGACCGCGGCCGGAGGTTCTTCGGCGTCCAGTTCCACCCCGAGGTCATTCACACCCGGGAAGGCCAGAGGGTCCTCGGGAATTTCCTCTTCCGCCTGGCCGGCCTGAAGGCCGACTGGAACATATCCTCCTTTGTCGAGAACAAGGTCAGGGAGATCCGGGAGACCGTGGGCCGCGGCAAGGTCATCTGCGGACTGAGCGGCGGCGTCGACTCGCTCGTCACTTCGCTCATCATCCACAAAGCCGTCCGGGACAAGCTCGTCTGCATCTTCATCGACAACGGATTGCTCCGGAAAGGCCAGTACGCGGACCTCATGGAGGCCTTCCGGCACAAGTTCGCCCTCAAGGTCATCGGCATCGACGCCTCGGACCTGTTCCTGGAGAAGCTCCAAGGCATCGTGTCCCCGGAACGGAAGCGGAAGACGATCGGCCGGCTCTTCATCCACCTCTTCGACCGGGAGGCGACCCGGATCGGAGGCGCGGAGTTCCTGGCCCAGGGGACGATCTACCCCGACGTCATCGAATCCAATCCCGTCAAGGGGCCGTCCTCGGTGATCAAGTCCCACCACAACGTGGGCGGCCTGCCGAAGGGGCTGCGGTTCAAGCTCGTCGAGCCCCTGCGCGAGCTTTTCAAGGACGAGGTCCGGGCCCTGGCCCTCGAGCTCGGCGTCGACAAGGATTTCATCCACCAGCACCCCTTCCCGGGTCCGGGGCTGGCCGTCCGCCTCATCGGCGAGGTCAACCGGGAAAGCCTCGAGATCCTCAGGGCCGCCGACGACATCATCCTCCAGGAGGTCCGCCGGGCCGGGATCTACCGGAGGCTGTGGCAGGCTTTCGCCGTCCTGCTTCCCGTCCGGTCGGTCGGCGTCATGGGCGACCAGAGGACCTATCACCGGGTCGTCGTCGTCCGGCTCGTCCAGAGCACGGACGGGATGACGGCCAACTGGTACCCGGCGGCCCCGAAGCTCATGTCCCGGATTTCGACGCGCATCGTCAACGAGGTCCAGGGGGTCAACCGCGTCGTCTACGACGTCACGACCAAACCGCCCGGGACGATCGAGTGGGAGTAAAGGACGGCGCCGGGCCCCGCCGATAGCCGGGCCGGCCTGCGGATCGACATGGAACCGACATTCGTTCACCTTCACAATCATTCCGAGTATTCCATCCTCGACGGCTGCCTGAAGATCCCCGACCTCGTGGATGCCGCCTTCAGGAACGACATGCCGGCCGTGGCCCTGACGGACCACGGCAACATCTTCGGGGCCGTTTCGTTCTTCAAGGAGGCCAAGGCCCGGGGCATCAAGCCCATCCTCGGCTGCGAGGTCTACGTGGCTCCCGGCAGCCGGTTCGACAAGAAGCCCACCCCCGGGAGAGACGTCCATCACTTCCATCTGACCCTTCTCGTCAAGGACGAGGCGGGCTACCGGAACCTCTGCCGGCTGCTCACGAAGGGCTACCTCGAGGGATTCTATTACCGGCCCCGGATCGACAAGGAGCTTCTGGCCGCCCACGCCGAAGGGCTGATCGGCCTGTCGGGCTGTCTCAAAGGGGAGGTCTCCGTCTGGCTCAGCCGGGGCTTCCCGGAGAAAGCCGAGGACGCCGCCCGGGAATACGCGGCCCTTTTCTCCCCGGGGGATTATTATATCGAGCTCCAGGACCACGGGATGCCGGAGCAGAAGGCCGTCCTCCCGCAGCTCGTCGCCGTGGCCCGCAAGCTCGATTTGCCGCTCGTCGCCACCAACGACATCCACTTCGCCCGCCGCGAGGACGCCGAGAGCCAGGACGTCCTGGTCTGCATCCAGACCAACCGCAAGATCTCCGATCCGGAGCGCATGAAATTCAGCTCGGACCAGTTCTTTTTCAAGTCCGCCGGAGAGATGACGGAGCTCTTCCGGGAGATGCCGGAGGCCATCCAGAACACGGGCCGCATCGCCTCCCGGTGCGGCTTCGACTTCCCCACCAAATCGTATTTTCTGCCCAACTTCACCCCCCCCGCCGGCAAGACCCTGAGCGAGTACTTCGAGGAGGTCGCCTGGGCGGGTTTCCGAGGCCGGATGGCCAAACGGGCGGCCGGGGAGGCCTCCGAGGACCAGGCCCATGCCGTCGAGGAGTATGAGCGCCGGCTCGAAAGGGAGATCAAGCTCATCAAGCAGATGGGCTTCGAAGGTTATTTCCTGATCGTTTGGGACCTTCTCAAGACGGCCCGCGAGAAAGGCATCCCCGTCGGGCCGGGCCGCGGCTCGGCGGCCGGGAGCCTGCTGGCCTACGTCCTCGAGATCACCGAGATCGACCCCATCGAGTACGACCTCCTGTTCGAGCGCTTCCTCAACCCCGAGCGCATCAGCCTGCCGGACATCGACATGGACTTCTGCGCCCGCCGCCGGAGCGAGATGATCGAATACGTGACGGACAAATACGGACAGGAGAACGTCTGTCAGATCATCACCTTCGGGACGATGGCCGCCCGCGGGGCCATCCGCGACGTCGGCCGGGTCCTCGAGGTGCCGCTGCCCGAGGTCGACCGCATCGCGAAAATGATCCCCTTGGGCCCCGATTCGACCATCGCCGAGGGACTGAAGAGCGTCCCCGAGCTCCGGGCCCTGCGGGACCGGAACTCCAAGATCGCCCAGCTCCTGGCCATCGCCCAGAGGATCGAAGGCCAGGTCCGCCACCCGTCGATCCACGCCGCCGGCATCGTCATCACCCCCAAGCCGCTGGTCGAGTTCCTGCCGCTCTACCAATCGGTCAAGGGCGAGATCACGACCCAGTTCGCCATGAGCGAAGTCGAGTCCCTGGGCCTCCTCAAGATGGACCTCCTCGGTCTGCGGAACCTGACCGTCATCGACGACGCCCTGAAGCTCATTCGCGACGGGACGGGACGGGAGATGGTCATCTCCGACCTGCCTCTCGACGACGCCAAGACGTTCCAGGTCTTCCAGGCGGGCAACACGGACGGCGTCTTCCAGTTCGAGAGCCCGGGCATGAAAGATCTCCTCCGGCGCGTCCGCCCCGACGAGTTCCGCGACCTCATCGCCCTCAACGCCCTATACCGGCCGGGGCCTCTCAAGAGCGGCATGACCGACGAATTCATCCATCGCCGCAACCACCCGGAGCGGGTGGCCTACGAGCTTCCGGAGCTCGAGCCCATCCTCAAGGAGACCAGGGGCATCATCGTCTACCAGGAACAGGTCATGCGGACCGCCACCGACCTGGCCGGCTTCTCATTGGCCGGGGCCGACATCCTGCGCAAAGCCATGGGCAAGAAGGACAAAGAGGCGATGAGGGCCCAGAAGCAGAAGTTCATCCAGGGGGCCCGCAAGAAAGGGATCAGCCAGGCCAAGGCCGACAAGCTCTTCGAACAGATCAAGGAGTTCGCCGAATACGGGTTCAACAAATCCCACAGCGCCGCCTACGCCTTGCTGGCCTACCAGACGGCCTATCTCAAGGCCCACTTTCCCGTTCACTTCCTGGCCGCGCTGCTGACCTCCGAAGCCGAGCGCGGAGCGACGCCCCAGGTCGTCAAATACATCGGCGAATGCCACGAGATGGGCATCCAAGTCCTGCCGCCCGACGTCAACAAGAGCGATTTCCGGTT
The DNA here is from genome assembly GCA_016867635.1 of Candidatus Aminicenantota bacterium. GTDB lineage: Bacteria > Acidobacteriota > Aminicenantia > Aminicenantales > Saccharicenantaceae > RBG-16-66-30. The sequence continues at coordinate 9,135 of VGJC01000014.1, forward strand.
CACGGTCGAGGACGGCAACATCCGCTTCGGACTGGCCGCGGTCAAGGGCATCGGCCAGGGGGCGGTCGAGGAGCTCGTCGCCGCCCGGACGGCTCTCGGCCCGTTCGGCTCGCCCTTCGACCTCTTCCGGGATCACGATTCGAAGGTCCTCAACCGCAAGGCCGTGGAAAGCCTGATCAAGGCGGGGGCCTTCGATTCGCTGGGATGGAAGCGGTCCCAATGCTACCACCTGCTCGACCGGATGATCGAGTTCGGCCACGAGATCCAGAAGACCCGGGCGTCCCGCCAGTCCCTCCTTTTCGGCTCCGGCAAAGCCGAGCCGCCGGCCGCCCCCCAGGAGGTCCTGGAGATGAGAGAGTGGGACGAATCCCACCTCCTGTCCTACGAGATGGAAGCGCTGGGCTTCTACATCACCGGCCATCCCCTCGCCCGGTACAAGGACCGGCTCCGAAAGCTCGTCTCCCACGGGCTCGGCGAACTGGACGACGAGCGGGACTTCGACAAGGAGATCCGGGCCGCCGGGATCATCACGGTCCTCAAACAGCTGAAGACCAAGAAAGACGAGCGGATGGCGGCCTTCACCCTGGAGGACTTGACCGGCCGGATCGAGGCCGTGGCCTTCCCGGAATGCTACGGCAAGTTCGGCACGTACCTTCGGGAAGGCCAGCTCGTCTGGGTCAAAGGGAAATACATGGGGGAGGGGGACAGCCGGCGGATCAGCCTGGTCCAGGCCATGCCCCTGGCCGAGGCCTTCGAAAAGCAGGCCAAGCGCGTCGTCGTCCGGATCTTCCTTCCCGGGCTGGAGGAAGCGACCCTGGCCGAGCTGAAGACCATCCTCGACGCCCACGAAGGCCTCTGTCCCGTCTATTTCGAGCTCGAGACGCCGCACTCCTACCGGCTCTTCACGAGGAGCGCCGAGGTCCAGAGGGTGGCCCCGACGGAGGACCTCATCAAGAAGGTCGAGGTCCTGCTCGGGGACAACTGCGTGTCGATCGATTATTGAGGGGTGTCCGCGGCGTGGAGCGATTGACACTCCGGCCGGAAAAAGGTTAGATTGGGCTGGCCGTCGCCCGGTCTTTTCAAGAACGGACATGCCCTACAGGATCATTGTCGCCGACCCCAGTCCTTCGATGCAGAAGATCGCCCAGGCCGTCTTCCCCGAGCCGGAGTTCAGGATCTATCCGTTCGAGGACGGACCGTCCCTCCTGGAGGCGATGGACGGCGTCCGGCCCGACGCCGTCCTCGTCAGTCTCTCTTTGTCGGCTCCGGGGGGCGCGGAGATCGGCCGGGCCCTGAGGGGCCGGGAGGGCCTCGGGAGCTTTCCGGTCGTTGGGCTGAGGGGGGGCTTCGAACCCGCGGACTTGGAGAGGATCAAGGACGGGGATTACGACAGGATCGTCCAGAAGCCCTTCGACTCGGAGCGGCTGGCCGCCGCGGTGCGCGAGCTCATCGCCCGGAAAACGGGCCCCTCGACCATGCCGGAAGAACCGGTCTGGCCCCCATCCGGCGAGCCCGAAGAGGGCCCCGCCGCTCTCCCGCCTCACGAGGGGCTCCCCGCCGACCTTCGGGAAAAGCTTCCTTCCGGCCCGCCCGGCAGACCGGACGATCGGGACCGGCTCCGGGACCCCGGGTTTCGCGAGTGGGTCCGAAGCGAGGTCGGCGGCCTGGAAAGGGAGATCGAGAAGCGCCTGCGGGCCGTTCTCCTGGCCGAGCTCAGGGAATGGGAGTCCCGGCAGGCCCGAAGCCCCGGGCCCAGGGAGTGAGGCGTGGGCGACCCGGCCGGCCGGCGTCCGAAGGAGCGCGTCGGGACCGGAGGCTCCTGATCATGCCCCTCGGGACTGTCGTTCACAAGCTGGGGACGGTGTCTTCCACGAACGACGCGGCCCGCGATCTGGCCCGGGAGGGCGCCGCCCACGGGACGGCCGTCCTGGCCGAGGAACAGACCCGGGGACGGGGCACGAAAGGCCGGCTCTGGCATTCGCCGCCCGGGATGGGCCTCTACGTTTCTTTCGTCCTGCGCTTCCCGCCGCAAGGTCCGGGCCCCTGGTTCCACCTCCTGCCGCTCGCCGCGGGCGTCGCGGCCGCCGACGCCGTCCTGGCCGCTTCCGGGATCGAGGTCCGTCTCAAGTGGCCCAACGACCTCGTTCGGGACGGCAGAAAGCTCGGAGGGATCCTGGTCGAGAGCGTCTCGACCGGCTCCGGCCCCGCTTTCGCCGTCGTCGGGGTCGGGATCAACGTCGGGCACAGGGAGGAGGATTTTCCGGAGGAACTGAGGCCCCGCGCGACCTCTCTCGACCTGATCGCCGGGCGTCCGACGGACAAGGACGCGGTTTTTGCCGCTCTTTGCCGGGCCCTCGACAACTGGTATAATGCGCTCATCCGGGGAGAGCCGGGAACGATCGTCAAGGCCTTCGAGGACCGGGCGGCGTTCTCCTCCGGCGATCCGATCCGGGTGACGACCGGCTCCGGGCCCTTCCAGGGCGTCTACCGGGGGCTCGACGCCCGGGGGCGGCTGCTCGTCGGCCGCCGGGGACGGACCGAGCCTGTCGCCCTCGACGACATCCTGGGACTCGAGGGCCAATAACAAGGAGAGAGTCCATGCTTCTCGCCGTCGACATCGGCAACACCACCGTCGCCCTCGGTCTCTTCGAAGCCAAGAAGCTCGTCAAGGCCTGGAAGCTGAAGACGGATCGGGACAGGACGAGCGACGATTACGGGGCCACCCTCCTCGACCTCTTCCGCATCTCCGGCCACGACCCCGGGGGGATCGCGGGCGGCATCATCTCGAGCGTCGTCCCCCCGCTGACGCCCGTGTTCGAGGACGTTTGCCGGAGCTTCTTCCGGGTCGACGCCCGGATCGTCGGCCCGGGCCTCAAGACGGGCATGCCCATTCTCTACGAGAACCCGCTCGAGGTCGGCGCGGACCGGATCGTGGCCGCCGTCGCGGCTTTCGAAAAATACGGGGGGCCGGTGATCGTCGTCGACTTCGGGACGGCGACGACATTCGACGCCGTCTCGGACAAGGGCGAGTACCTCGGGGGGGCCATCGCTCCGGGCATCCAGATCTCCGCCGAGGCGCTCTACCTCAAGACGGCCCGGCTGCCGCGGATCGAGATCCGGAAACCCAAGAAGGCCATCGGCCGGACGACGGTCTCCAGCATGCAATCGGGCCTCTACTTCGGCTATGTCGGGCTGGTCACGAACACGATCGAGGAGATCCGCAAGGAGCTCGGGTCGGCCGCCCGGGTCGTGGCCACAGGAGGTTTCGGCGGCCTGATCGTTCCCGAGCTGGCCCGGATCGAGGCCTTCGAGCCCGACCTCGTCCTCGAAGGGCTGAGGATCATCTTCGACAGGAACCGGGAAGGTTGAGTCCGGGCCGCGCGAGGCCGAGAGCGATGTCCAGCGAAGATCGTGACCAGAGCGAATATTACCGGACCATCGCCGGAGAGTTCCTCAAGCGGCGGGGCGCGCCCCTTGTTCTCTCTCCCCGGGACATGGCCGCGATCGCCGGATGGGAGGCGCGCAGGGTCCCTCTCAAGGCCGTCCTGGAAGGCATCGGCCGGACCTTCGAGGGCCTCAGGAAGAGAGGCCGTGGGAACAAAGGAGGGTCGCTGGCCCTCTGCGAACGCGAGGTCGGCAGGGCCATGGAGCAGCATCAGGACCGGTCGGCCGGCGGGCGGCGGGCCGGCCCGACCCGGCCCGCGAAAAAGGAAAGGGCCCGCCGCGAAATCGAGCGGGCGCTCCGCGCCCTTTCTCCGGGCGACGCCGAGCTTTCCCGCCTTTACGGGACCGCTCTCGAGGCGCTCGCGGGGAAGGATCCCGACGAAGAGGCTTTGGAGAGGATCGAAGCCTCCATCGAGCATCTCCTGTATGACCGGGCGGGGCCCGAAGAAAAGGCCCGCTCCGTCCGCCAGGCCCGCAGGGAGCTCCCGGGCGGGGGGTCCGGGGAGGTCGAGTCCTTGTCCCGGACCAGGATCGTCAAGGCGATGAGAAAAAAGGGCCAGGTCCCTTACGTCTCTCTGTACTATTATTGAGCCATGGGTTCCCTATCCACCGCCAGGATCCTTTCCCTGCTCAGGAAGCACGAGGGCGGGCTGCCCTTTGAGCGGATCCGGACCGAGCTGGGCGTCAAGGTCCGCGAGCGGAACAAGCTTCTCGAAGAGATCAGAAAGCTGCAGCAGGAAGGGCGTCTGCGTTTTTTGCGCGGCCGCTTCCTCCTACCGGCGGGTCCGGGCCTTGTCCGCGGGCGTTTCGTGACCTCCCGGCCGGGGTTCGGTTTCGTCACCCCGGCCGGAGGCGGCGGCGATATCTTCGTTCCGGCCAGGTTCGCCGAAGGCGTTATCCAGGGCGATGAAGTCGAGGTCATGGTCGAAGCCAAGGGGAAGTTCGGGAAACCCGAGGGCAAGATCGTCCGGGTCGTGAAAAAAGAGCGGGCGACCCTCCTCGGCGTCTACACGGAGCGCAGCGGGGCGCCGTTCCTCCAGGCCTTCGATTCCCCCTCGCCCGAGGACATGTCCCTCAAGTCGCGGGGCCGGCTCGCCCCCCGGCCCGGGATGATCGTCGAGGCCGACCGGGCGTCCCTGGCCGTTTCCCGGGTCTACGGCTTCCCCGAAGACCCGGGCGTCGACAGCCAGATCATCATCAGGAGATACGCTCTTCCGGCCCGTTTTTCGGAAGGCGCGGAAGCCGAAGCCGCGGCCGTCGCGGACGGGATCCCGCCACGGGCGCTCGAGGGCCGGCGGGACTTCCGGGACTGGCCTTCGGTGACCATCGACGGAGAAAAAGCCCAGGACTTCGACGACGCGGTCTCCGTCCGCCGGCTTCCGGACGGCGGCTGGCTCCTCGGCGTCCACATCGCGGACGTCTCCCATTATGTCCGGCCCGGAAGCGCCCTCGATCGCGACGCCCTCGAGCGCGCGACAAGCGTCTATTTCCCGGACCTCACCCTGCCGATGCTGCCCGAAAAGCTCTCGAACGGGATCTGCAGCCTGCGCCCGGCCGAGCCCCGGCTGACCTTCTCGGTCCTTATGGAGGTGGGCGCCGACGGCCTGGTGCGGAGGTCCGAGTTCGCCCCCTCCGTCATCCGGACGGCCCATCGTCTGACCTACTCGTCCGTCTTCAGGATCTTCGAAGGGGACGAGGAGGAGGCCCAAAAATACGCGGACGTCGTCCCCGCCCTGTTGACGATGAAAGCGCTCGCGCAGGCCCTGCGGGCCCGCCGCCTGGCGGAGGGCAGCCTGGATTTCGACCTGGTCGAGCCGGAGCTCGTCTACGAGCAGGGAAAGCTCCTGGCCGTCGCCGCCGCGGAGCGGAACGAAGCCCACCGCCTCATCGAGGAATTCATGGTCGCCGGGAACGTCGCCGTGGCCTCGTTCTTCACCCGGAAAAAGGTCCCCGGCCTCTATCGCGTCCACCCCGTTCCGGGGGCCGCCGACCTCGAAAAGCTCCGGGACCTGCTCTTCCGGTTCGGCCTGGCCCTGCCGGAGGCTGCCAGGGTCCGGTCGAAAGACCTGCAGGCCGTCCTGGTAAAGGCCCGGGGCCGCCCCGAGGAGAAGTTCATCGGCATCCAGGTCCTGCGGGCCATGAAGCTGGCCGTGTACGCGGCCGAGAACGTCGGCCACTACGGGCTGGGCAAATCCGACTACACGCACTTCACGTCCCCCATCCGGCGTTATCCCGACCTCGTCGTTCATCGGCTGCTCAAGAAGCTGTTGGCGGGGGAGGAAGAGAGGGATGTCGATCTCGAGTCCGTCGCTCTCCACGCCTCCGACCGGGAGCGCAACGCGGCCGAAGCCGAGCAGGCCCTCCTCGAGTGGCGGATCTTCCGCTTCCTCAAGGAACGCCTGGGCGACGAGTTCGCGGGCATCGTCGTCGACGTCACGAAGGCCGGTCTCGTGGTCGAGCTCGACGACTACTTCGTCGACGGGCTCCTGCCGTTCGCCTTGCTGCAAGGCGCAGACGCCCCCCGGGCCCAGAACCGCAAGAGGGCGGTCCGCAAGCGCACTAAACGGTTCGACTTGGGGGACAGGGTCCGTGTCGTCCTTGTCTCCTGCGACCCGGTCCTGCGGCGCATGAGCTTCGTCCCGGCGCCGGAACCGGAGGCCGGCCCGAGATGACAACGCCCGCGTTCGACGCCGCCCTCGATTTTCCCGTCCGGGAGCCCGGCCGGGTCTTCCGCGGAGCGGCCTCCTTCGCCGCCGGGAAGGTCCCGGCCACGTTCAAGGACTACGGGCTCCCCGGCCGCCGGAGCGCCCCGTTCGTCCGGGTCGACGCCGTCGGCCCGGTCGAAGTTCGCTGGCGGGACGAATTCGAGGTCTTGGACGAGAACGGCGTCCCGCTCGGCCGGGGCGTCTGCCTCCATCCCGCGGCGCCGCCGCCGGAGGAGGTCAAGCCGGCCAGGAGGAAGGCCCTCCTGGAACGCCTGTCGCGGGGCGAAGAGGAGATGCTCCTGGCCCTGGCCGAGACCGGAGGCCTGAGGGGAGCGCGGGCGGAGGCGGTGGAGGCGTTCTGCCGCCTGACTCCGCCCCAGGTCGAGGCCTTGGCCCGGGCGCTCGAAGAAAAAGGCCGGGTCCGGATCCTGAATTTTTCGCCGTTGTTCCTCATATCGCAGGGCGCGCTCGATTTCCTGGAGGGCAAGATCACCGCCTATCTGACCCAGTTCCACAAGAAGCATCCCGGGCAGAAAGGCGCTCCCATGGAGCGCCTCGAAAAGAGATTCGACGCCCCGCGCAGCGTCCTTTTTCTCGCGATCCGGGCCCTGGGCAAGGCCGGCCGCGTCGGCGCGGAGGGCGGCCTTGTCTGGCTGGCCGATTTCCGCATCCCGCTCTCGGCCGATGACGAGAAGATCCTCGGGCAGCTCGAAGAAATGTTCCTCAAGGGCGAGTTCGGGGCGGTGTCCATCGAAGAGATCAGGAGCAGGTTCCATCTCAGGCCCGGCAAGATCGATGCTCTCCTGACCGTCCTGACGGAGAGAAAAAAGATCGTCGAGGGGCGGGACGGCTACATCGTCCATTCCCGCTGGCTGGACGAGCTCGTGAAGATGCTCCGCGGGTCCGGGAGGCGGGAGTTGAGCGTCGCCGACTTCAAGGCCATGACGGGGCTGACGCGCAAGTACGCCATCCCCTTGCTCGAGCTCCTCGACGAAATGGGCGTCACCCGCCGCAAGGGCTCCTCCCGCGAGATCTTATAGAATGAGCTCCTCCTGACAGGACGCAAAGAAGTCCGTCGCGAGGCGATGTCCTTCACCAAGCCGAGCAGAGGACTCTCCGCGGGGATCGGCGGATTTACTTCTTTTCGGCTTCGGGCTTCTTGTCTTCCTTCTTCTTGAGGGCGGTCTTGAGGAGATCGGCGAAGATCCCGAACTTGGGCTCGTCCTTGGGTATGGGCTTGAACTCCTCTTTCTTCTCCTTGGCCCGCTGCTCGTCCCGCTCCTCCGTTTTCTCCTTGATGGCGGAAAGGGCGGCCTGGACGGATTCTTCCTCTTCGATCTTCTCTTCGATGACCCGCCGCTCGCTCTTCCTCGGCCGCTGGGCTTTCTCGCCTTCCGTTTTCGGCCTCTTTTTCTTGAAGGCCTTGTCTTTCTTGGCCGGCTCGGCCGGCCCGGCGGGCGGAGCTTTTGGCCTGTCCCTGGGCGACTCGAGCGGGACGGCTTCGGGGGCGGTCCTCAGGATCTCCTGGGCCGCGGCTTCGAGCTCCTCGTCCCCGAGCGGGATGTCGCCCGTCAGGTAATCCGGGATCGGCGCTTCGGGGAAGGCCTCGGCGAACGGGGCTTCGGCCGGCGCCTCCTCCTTCGGGACGAAGGGCTCCTCGTAGGTGAACACGCCCTTTTTCTTGTCGGATTTCGAGAACTCCGGGGAATTGAGGAGCGTCCATTCGACGTCGTCCTGGGTCGTCTGACGGACGATGTCCACGAGGTGGTAAGCCCTCAGGAAATGGAGGGAATGAGCGGGCGTCGAGAAGGCGTGGTCCTTGAACAGGAGGACGAGGAGGTCCTTGAGGTCGAGGCCTTCCCGGGTCTTGGCGAGGGCGAGCAGGAGGGTCAGGGTCTCGCGCTCGATGAAGATGATCTTGTTCGGCTCGGCGTAGGAATAGGCCTCTTCGCCCGTGTCGAGGAACAGGTCCGCGGCGGGGTCATAGGCCAGCCGGGGCGCGGAGATCTTCTTCTTGGATTTCTTGACCCAGAATTTGAACGCGTTCGGGCCCGAGCGCTCGAGGGTCAGGCTCGTCCCCTGCGGGATGTTGTGCTGGGCGTAGAAATCCTGAAGCCCCAGGAAGAAGTTCTGTGACGGGTAGAAATAGAGCGTATAAGCCTTCCCGTCCTCGGGATCCGTGAACGTGTATTCGCGGGCCCGGGATAGCTCCTTGTTCAAGCTCCGGGGGACTTTGAGCCCGCCCGAGAGGATCTCCCTCCAGGTGAGATAGACCTTGATGGGGAATCCCGGGACGTGGCTCAGCTCGGCCTTCTCGGCCTCCTCGAGCTCGGGCACCTTGACCAGCGGGGCCGAGAGGGCCAGCCCGTCGGGAAGGGCGTTGAGGATCTTCTTGAGGTGCCACTTGCCCCAGCCGACGTCGGCCAGGAGGAGGAAATCCTTTCTGTGCTTCTTGTCGAGCCAGTAGCTCAGGCTCAGGCAGGTGAGGTCGAAGAGGTCTTGGGACGCCTCGAGCCCCAGATGTCTCTTGACCAGGTCCTCGGTCGCGGCCGAATGCCGGGTCTCGGAAAAGTCCTTCTCGATCTCGACGAACCGGTCGGCGGGGATGTCCACCCGTTTCGAGACCAGCTGCCAGTGATCGTTCCAGTTGAAAAACTTAGGGTTCGCCACGAGGGACGACCGCAGGCTCTTTTCGAGGGCCCTGAGGTCGCGTTCCGTCATGGGCAGCTCGGTCGCCCGGGGGTCGTCGGCCGCGGCCAGGATCTCCGCCGGCCGGCCCTCGCCTCCCGTGTTCGCGGGCAGGAGGACCTGGGTCCGGGTCTTTTTCATGTAGTCGATGTATTTCCGGAAGGGGCCGCCGCCCGCGTAATCGACTTCCAGCATCTCGCAGTCGAAGCTCTTGTAGAAGGTCCTGGCCACGACCTGCAGGATGACGGTCCCCTCATAATGCTCGACGGCCTTGCTGCCGACGGTCAGGGGCTCGTTGTACTCTTTGGAAATATAGTCGCCGACCTCGTATCGGGAATAGGGGTCGTACTTCTTGACGGCCTGGGCCCGCTGGCCGGCCGTCTTGGCGAAGGCCAGCGTCTCGGCGAGCTCCCGGAGGGACATCGGGCGGAGGGTCCGCTCGAGCTCCCGCTCGACGACGAGGAGGTCCTCGGGGGTCGCCGTGGTGAGGTTCGTGGTTTCAGTGCTCATGTCTTGTCTTTTTTACCCATCAAAAGCGCGAGGATGACTTTTTGGACGTGGAGCCGGTTCTCGGCCTGGTCGTAGACGATGGAATTCGGCGAGTCGATGACCTCGTCGGTGACCTCCTCGCCGCGGTGGGCGGGGAGGCAGTGCATGAAGACGGCGTCCTTCTTGGCCAGGGCCATGAGCCGGGCGTTGACCTGGAAAGGAGCGAAGATCAAGGCCCTTTTCTCCTTTTCCGTCTCCTGGCCCATGGACGCCCAGACGTCGGTGTAGACGGCATCGGCCCCGCTCACGGCTTGCTCCGCGTCGTTGGTGACGGTCAGCTCGAACCCGGTGTCCCGGCCGTCTTCCCGGGCGGCCTTGACCATCGCGGGGGCCGGCTCGTAGCCGGCCGGAGTGCCCACGGCCATCTTCGTGCCTCCCCGGGCGGCCGCCAGCATGAGGCTGTGGCAGACGTTGTTCCCGTCGCCGACGTAGGCCAGCTTGAGGTTGGCCAGGGAGCCTTTGTGTTCGCGGAGGGTGAAGAAGTCGGCCATCCCCTGGCAGGGGTGGGAAAGGTCGGTCAGGGCGTTGATGACCGGGATCTTGGTGCTCTCGGCGAGCGCGACCGCGATCCCGTGGCCGAAGGTCCGGAGCATGATCCCGTCCACCCAGCGCTCGAGGTTCTTCCCGATGTCGTAGGCGCCCTCCCGGCTCCCCATCTGGATGTCGGAGGGGGCCAGGTAAATGGCCTCGCCGCCCAGCTGGAGCATGCCCGCCTCGAAGGTCATCCGGGTCCGGAGGGACGGCTTCTGGAAGATCATGGCCAGGATCTTGTGCTCGAGGGCCCGGCGGAACCGGCGGGGGTGTTTTTTCATCTCCGCCGTACGGTCGAGCAGCAGCCCGAATTCGTAGGTCGTCAGGTCGCGGATCGAGAGAAAGTCCTTCTTCATTGCGGTTCCTCCTATTTCTCGGCGACGACGCGGGTCCCCGAGCGGTTGAGCAGGGCGGCCTTGAGATGGGAGTCCTTGGTGATGAGGACCTCCCGGCCGCCGGCCTCGATGTACTCGACGGCGGCCCGGATCTTGGGGCCCATCGATCCCGGCGGGAACTGCCCGTCCGCCAGGTGCTTTTTGGCTTCTTCCACGGTCAGGACCGGGACCTCGACCTGGCCGGGCCGGCCGAAGTTGAGATAGACGCGCTCGATGGCCGTCAGGATGATGAACAGGTCGGCCTTGATCTCGCGGGCCAGCAGGCTCGCGGCGTAGTCCTTGTCGATGACGGCTTCGACGCCCTCGAAGAGCCCCCGGCCGTTGATGATGACCGGCACCCCTCCGCCGCCGGCGGCGATGACGATCCGACCGGCCTCGACGAGGTCCCGGATGATCCCGTTGGGAACGACGTCGATCGGCCGGGGCGAGGCGACGACCTTGCGGTAGCCGCGCCCGGCGTCCTCGACCATGGTCCATTTCTTCTCCCGGGCCAGGATCTGGGCCCGGTATTTCGGATAGAACGGGCCGACGGGCTTGGTCGGCCTCTGGAAGGCCGGGTCGTCCTTGTCGACGACGACCTGGGTGACGAGCGAGGCGACCTCCTTGTCGATGGACAGCCGCCGGAGCTCGTTGATCAACGCTCTCTCGAGCATGAAGCCCATGCTGCCCTCGGTCATCGCGTCGCAGACGTCGAGCGTGTACGGCGGGATCTTGTTCGACGCTTCCTCCATCTGGATGAGGAGGTTGCCGACCTGGGGCCCGTTGCCGTGGACGATGACCAGCTCGTACCCCTTGCGGACGATGGACAGCATGATGGCGGCCGCCCGGCGGGCGTTGGCCATCTGCTCGGCCTGCAGGCCCCGCTGGTTCTCGGGCAGCAGGGCGTTGCCGCCGAAGGCGACGAGCGCGATCTTCGGTCTCATGGGTCCTCAGAACTTCTTGAGAACGTCCTTGAGCGTGGGGGCGCCGGTCTCCTCGAGCTCGTAGCGGACCCGGAGGATGGGCTTGTTCACGGAGATGACCCGGGTGATGTCGATGGGCGTCGCGCTGACCACGAGGTCGCAGTCGACGGCCTCGATGGTCTTGGCCAGCTCGCGGGTTTGCTTGGCGCCGTACCCCATGGCCGGCAGGACGTTGTCGAGGTGGCCGTACTTCTGGAACGTCTTCTTGATGCTGCCGACGGCGAAGGGGCGGGGGTCGACGATCTCGGCCGCGCCGTACTTTTTGGCCGCGACGATGCCGGCCCCGTACTTCATGCCGCCGTGGGTCAGGGTCGGGCCGTCCTCGATGACCAGGACGCGCTTGCCCGTGATCCGGCCGCCGTCCTTGACGATGGTCGGCGAGTTGGCCCGGATGATCGTGGCCTTGGGGTTGAGCTTCTTGGCATTGGCCAGGACGAGGTCGATGTCCTCCCGCCGGGCCGTGTCCATCTTGTTGATGACCAGGACCTTGGCCCGCCGGAAGTTGGTCTCGCCGGGGTGGTAGAGGAGCTCGTGGCCGGCCCGGTGGGGGTCGGCCACGACGATCTCGAGGTCCGACCGGTAGAAGGAAAAGTCGTTGTTGCCGCCGTCCCAAAGGATGACGTCGGCCTCCTTCTCGGCCTGGCGGAGGATGGCCCCATAGTCGACGCCGGCGTAGACGATGATGCCCTTGTCGATGTGGGGTTCGTACTCCTCGCGCTCTTCGATCGTGCACTCGTGCCTGTCGAGGTCGGAATAATCGGCGAAGCGCTGGACTTTCTGCTTGACGAGGTCGCCATAAGGCATGGGGTGGCGGATGGCGGCGACCGTGCGGCCCTTCTCCTGGAGGATCTGGGCGACCTTGCGGCTGGTCTGGCTCTTGCCGGAACCGGTCCGCACGGCGCAGACGGAGACGACGGGCTTGCGGCTCTTGATCATCGTGTCGTCGGGGCCGAGGAGGACGAAGTTGGCCCCGGCGGCCATGACCTGGGAGGCCTTCTGCATGACGTACTCGTGGGAGACGTCGCTGTAGGCGAAGTGGACGTCATCGACCTTGTGGGCGGCGATGAGGTCGTCGAGCTCGGCCTCGGCGTGGATGGGAATGCCCTTGGGGTAGAGCTTCCCGGCCAGAGCGGCGGGGTACTTGCGGCCCTCGATGTCAGGGATCTGGGTGGCGGTGAAGGCGACCACTCGATAGCCGGGATTATCCCGGAAATAGGTATTGAAGTTGTGGAAATCGCGGCCCGCGGCCCCCATGATGATGACTTTTTTCATTCCGCCTTCTCCTTTCGTCGAGCGAAAAAACCTCTCCGTCTGCAAATGGGCGAGATTCAATTGTAAAAAAGAAGCATAAGTATAGTCCAATAGGCCTCTTAATGCAAATCGAAAGCCCGGTTGCGAAGCCGCCTGCGGCGGCTCATCGGCCTTTGGGGGGCGGGGAGATCTTGCGGCCGGGGGCCCGTTTCTGGAACCCTCCCTGGCGGGCAGGCGGGGCGGGCGGCCGGCGGGGCTGCTTCCAGACGGGTTTCTGGCGGCGGTTGACGGGGTGGGTCATGGGCTCATTCCAGGGGGAGGATGGTCGCTTCGAGGGTTTCCGGGTCGAGCAGGGCGGCCGTGCACCGGCCGCCGAGCCAGCCGCCGGCCTCCCCGGGATTGATGAGGAGGGTCCCGTTCCTCCTTTCGACAAGAGGCCGGTGCGTGTGTCCGAAAACGAGGACATCGCAAGGATTGGAGGCGAGATATCGTTCGACCGGGCCGTCGAGATGGCAGACGACGAACCGGAGCCCGGCGTGGGAGAAGAGATGGGGCGCTTCCTTGATCTCGCCCAGGCCTTCGAAGGCCTTCAGGAGGCCGGTCTTCTCGCCGTCGCAGTTGCCGAAGACGGCCTTGACCGGCGCGGCCAGCTCCCGCAGCTCCCGGGCCGTGAACGGGGCCACGAAATCGCCGGCGTGGACGACCAGGTCGCAACCGGCGTCGTTGAACAGGCGGACGGCCCGGCGGACAAGCGTCAAGTTGTCGTGGGTGTCGGAAATGATGCCGATCACGGGTCGAGCCTCGAGGGGTAATTATATCCCAAGGCGGCCAAGTGAGGCCACCGGCTTTCTGTTCGGCCCCGACGGTTCTTATCGCCTCTCCTATCAAGAAATCCCCGGCGAGAGGAGAGGCAATGGATTTTCCGCGCTCCAGGTTGACAGTGCCCCCCGATTTCCATAATATATAACAGCCTTAAAAAGCAGATGTTAGGCGCGTAGCTCAGTGGGAGAGCGCTTCCTTGACACGGAAGAGGCCGTGGGTTCGATCCCCTCCGCGCCTACCACTCGACTCAAGCGGTCAGAATTCAAGAGGCCGTCGTGACGGCCGGATTTGAATCCCCGGCCCTTGTGAACCACGACGGTCGTTTAGCATGAGTGATAAGATCAGTATCAAAGTCGGAGACTCTTCTTTGACGGTCGACAGGGGGTCGCGGCCCTCGGACCTCGCCGTGCGCCTCGGAGAGGCCGGGCCCTTCGTCGCGGCCCGCGTCAACGGCCGGCTGCAGGACCTGTCGGCCCCGATCGAAGAGGACGCGGAGGTCGCGCTGGTCGGACCGCGGGACACCGAAGCCCTCGACATCCTCCGTCACAGCGCCGCCCACCTCCTGGCCCACGCCGTCCTCGACCTCTATCCCGGGACCCAGACGGGCATCGGCCCCGCGGTGGAGACCGGCTTCTATTACGATTTCCTCAGGGAGGACCCGTTCACGCCCGAGGACCTCGAGGCCATCGAGAAGCGGATGAAGGACGTCGTCCGCGAGAACGCCTCCGTCGAGCGCCTGGTCCTCGAAAAAGGTAAAGCCGTCGAGTTTTTCGCCGAGAAGGGCCAGGAGCTCAAGGTCGAGCTCGTCCGGGAGAAGGGGGACGCCGCCGTCAGCATCTATCGCCAGGGCCCGTTCGCCGACTTCTGCCTCGGCCCCCACGTCCCGTCGACGGGCGTGCTGGCCAACGTCAAGCTCCTGTCGGTGTCCGGCGCCTACTGGAAGGGCGACGAGCGCGGCCGCCAGCTCCAGAGGATCTACGGAGCCGTCTTCGCCACGAAGAAGGAGCTCGAGGACCACCTGGTCATGCTCGAGGAGGCCAAGAAGCGGGACCACCGCAAGCTCGGCCCGGAGCTCGAGCTCTTCGGCACTTCGGACGACCTGGGCGGCGGCCTCATCCTCTGGCACCCCAAGGGGTCCCGGGTGCGGGCCGTCATCGAGCAGCACTGGCGCGAGCGCCACTGGGCCGGCGGATACGAGGTCCTCTACACCCCCCACATCGGTCGCGAGACCTTATGGCAGACCTCCGGCCATCTCGGCTTCTACAAGGACAGCATGTACGCCCCCATGGAGATCGACGGGCAGAACTATTACCTCAAACCCATGAACTGCCCCTTCCACATCCAGATCTACAAGGCCAAGGTCCACTCCTACCGCGACCTGCCCCTCCGCTGGGCCGAGCTCGGGACCGTCTACCGCTACGAGCGCAGCGGGACCCTCCACGGCCTGCTCCGGGTCCGGGGCTTCACCCAGGATGACGCCCACATCATCTGCACACCGGCCCAGATCGACGACGAGATCCTCCGGGTCCTCGACTTCTCGATCTCCATCCTGGCCGACTTCGGGTTCACCGACAACAAGATCGAGCTGTCCGTGCGCGACCCGAAGAACCTGGAGAAGTACTGCGGGGCCGATGACCGCTGGTGCCAGGCGGAGGCCTCCCTGGTCAAAGCCCTCGAGGCCCGCGGGCTGGCCTACGAGCGGATGGAAGGCGAGGCCGTCTTCTACGGCCCCAAGATCGACATCAAGGTCAAGGACGCCATCGGCCGCCTCTGGCAGTGCACGACCATCCAGTTCGACTTCAACATGTCGGAGCGCTTCGACATGACCTATGTCGGCGAGGACGGCAAGGAGCACCGCCCCTACATGGTCCACCGGGCCCTGCTGGGCAGCCTGGAGCGGTTCTTCGGCATCCTCGTCGAGCACTACAAGGGCAGCTTCCCGCTCTGGCTGGCGCCCGTCCAGGTCGCCGTCCTGCCCATCGCCGAACGGCACGAGGCCTACGCCCTTTCGCTGGTCAAAACGATGACCGACAACGGCCTGCGCTCCGAGGCCGACATCAGCCGGGAGAAGGTCGGCAAGAAGATCCGCCAGGCCGAGCTGGCCAAGGTCCCCCTCATCCTGGTCGTCGGCGACAAGGAGGTCGAGCGCGGCACGGCCGCCCTCCGCGTCCACGGGCAGGGCGACAAGGGGGAGGTCGAGGTGGCCGCGTTCCTTGCAAAAGCGAAGGAATTCCATCAGAATAAAAATTTGAAAGTGGATTTCTAGAGGAGGACAGTCATTTTCAAGAGACACGGTTACTATCCTGCCGTCGCCAAAGCCAAGCCCCATCGGACCAACGACATGATCCAGGCCCGGGAGATCAGGGTCCTTGACGAAGACAAGAAGCCGCTCGGGGTCCTGCCCACGGCGCAGGCCTTCCAGATGGCCCGCGAGCGCGGCCTCGACCTGGTCGAGATCGCGCCCACGGCCCAGCCGCCGGTCTGCCGGATCATGGATTACGGGAAGTTCCTGTACGAGCAGCACAAGAAGGACCACGAGGCCAAGAAGCACCAGAAGCAGATCCAGATCAAGGAGATCAAGTTCCGGCCGAAGATCAGCGTCCACGACTACGACTTCAAGATGAAGCACGTCAAGCGGTTCCTCGGGGAAGGCAACAAGGTCAAGATCACGGTCATGCTCCGCGGACGCGAAAGGCAGAAGCCGGAGCTCGGCCTGCAGATCCTCGACAGGGTCATGGCCGACTTGAAGGACCTGGCGACCCAGGACGGCAGCGCCCGGAAACAGGATTGGGCCGTTTCCGCTCTCTTGGTCCCCGTGAAATCTGGAGGAAAAGATGCCAAAGCTAAAAACCCACAAGGGGGCGAAAAAGAGGTTCAAGGTCACGGGCCGGAAAAAGGTCCTGCACAGCAAGGCCAATAAAAGCCACATCCTGACCAAGAAGGCCTCCAAGCGCAAGAGAAATCTGGGCAAGAAGGCCGTCGCCAGCCCGGCGAACCTGCGGGCCGTCAAGGCCATGCTCCCCTACGACATGTAAGGACCGCCCCATCGTTTCAAGGAGACGTTCATGCCACGCGTAAAAAGAGGCACCAAGAGGAAAGACCGGAGGACCAAGGTCCTCAATCAGGCCAAGGGATATTTCGGCGCCAAGAGCCGCAACTACCGGACGGCCAAGGAAGCCGTCGAGAAGTCCCTGCTCTACGCCTACCGGGACCGGAGGAACAAAAAGAGGGATTTCCGGACCCTGTGGATCGTCCGCATCAAGGCGGCGGCCCTGACCAACGGGATCACCTACAGCCGGTTCATCAAGGGGCTGAAGACGCTCGGCGTCGCGCTGGACCGCAAGATCCTGGCCGAGCTGGCCGTTCGGGCCCCTCAGACGTTCGCCGAGCTGACCCGGATGGCGAAGGAAGCGGCCGCCTAGAACTCCGGTGATGGCCGCTCTCCAGGACCGGGTCGAAGGCCTCCGCGGGGACTTCGAGGAACGCGCCCGTAGGATCGCGAGCGCCAAGGACCTCGAGGACCTGAGGAACCTGTTCTTCAGCCGCAAGAAAGGCCTGGTCACCGGTCTGTTCGAGGAAATGAAATCGCTCGCTCCCGAGGAGAAACGGGAGGCCGGTCGCCTCGTCAACGAGCTGAAGGACATCCTTCAGGGCCGGCTCGAGGAGCTCGAGAAGGGCCTGCCGAAGAAAGAGATCCGTGTCGGAGGAAGTGTTGAAGCCCGCTCGGAAGTAAAAGGCAAGACGACGCTCCTATCGCCGGACGATCTGACCCTTCCCGGCCTCCGGCGCTATGTCGGGGCCCCGCACCCCGTCATCCTCTTCCAGCAGGAGATCGAATCCATTTTCCGCGGCATGGGATTCACCGTCGAGGAAGGGCCCGAGGTCGAGACCGATTATTACAATTTCGAGGCCCTCAACTTCCCGCCCCATCACCCGGCCCGCGATCAGTGGGACACGCTTTTCATCAAGGGCGACCTGCTCCTCCGGACCCACACGTCGCCGGTCCAGATCCGGGTCATGCAGCGGGCCAAACCGCCCATCCGCATCATCTGCCCGGGCCGGGTCTTCCGCCACGAGACCCCCGATCCAACCCACTTGCCGATGTTCTACCAGGTTGAAGGCCTGGTCGTCGACGAGGGCGTCACCTTCGCCCATCTCAAGGGCACGCTCGAGCATTTCATCCGGGCCCTGTTCGGCGAGAGGATCAAGGTCCGCTTCCGCCCGAGCTTCTTCCCCTTCACGGAGCCCTCGGCCGAGGTCGACATCGAGTGCATCGTCTGCGGAGGGCGGGACGCCGCCTGCCGGGTCTGCGGCGGGACCGGCTGGAAGGAGATCCTGGGCTCGGGCATGGTCCACCCCCAGGTCCTCAAGAACGTCAGCATCGATCCGGAACGGTACTCCGGATGGGCGTTCGGGCTGGGCATCGAGCGGACGGCCATGTTCTCCTACGGCATCTCCGAGATGCGCCATTTCTATGAGAACGACCTCCGGTTCATAAGGCAGTTCCAACTCAAATGAAGATCAGTCTGGATTGGCTCCGCGAGTTCGTCCCCGTCGACCTCCCCGTGCCCGAGCTCGTCGAGAGGCTGACGATGATCGGCCTGGTCGTCGAGACGGTCGAGGAACGGGACGGTGACACGCTCCTCGACGTCGAGACCTACGCCAACCGGCCCGACACGCTCGGCCACTTGGGGATGGCCCGCGAGGTCGCCGCCATGCTCGGCCGGCCCCTCGTCGAGCGGAGCTGGCCGATGACCGAGCTCGACAAGCCCACGACGGAGCTGGCCGACGTCCAGATCCGGGACGAGAAGCTCTGCCCCCGGTATTGCGGGCTGGTCGTCCGGGACGTCCCCGTCGGGCCGTCGCCCGACTGGCTGAGGCGCCGGATCGAGGCCATGCACCTGCGGCCGGTCAACAACATCGTCGATGTCTCGAACTACGTCCTGTTCGCCACGGCCCAGCCCATCCACGCCTTCGACTTCGGCAGGATCGGCGGAGGCAGGATCGTCGTCCGCAAGGCCAAGCGGGGGGAGACGCTCGTCGACCTCGACGGGCGGGAGCTCGCGCTCGGCCCCGACATGCTGGTCATCGCCGACGAATCGCGCCCGGTGGCCCTGGCCGGGATCATCGGCGGCCGCGATTCCGGGATCGGCGGAGCGACCCGCGACGTGTTCATCGAGAGCGCGTGTTTCGACCCCGCCGGCATCCGCAGGACGGCCAAGGCGCTGGGCCTGGCGACCGACGCCTCCTACCGGTTCGAGCGGGGGTCGGACATCGGCTTCCCGCCGAAGGCGGCCCTCATGACGGCCTCGCTCCTGACCCAGATGGGAGGCCGGGCCAGCCGCGGCCTCATCGACGTCTACCCCAAGCCTGCCAAGCCCGTGTCGCTCCGCCTACGGCCGCGCCGCATCGCGGGGCTTCTGGGTGTCGAGGTCCCCGATACGTTCGTCGAGGACGTCCTGATGCGCCTGGGCTTCCGCGTCGAGAGCGCTCCCAAGGGCGCCTGGCGGGTCGAGGTCCCGACCTTCCGGGTGGACATCGACAGAGAGGCCGACCTCATCGAGGAGATCGCCCGCTTTTACGGTTACGACCGCATCCCCTCGGAATTCACGCCGGTCAAGTCCTTC
>VGJC01000015.1 GCA_016867635.1 Candidatus Aminicenantota bacterium
TGAGAGGCTGGAGAGCCGCCCCAACCGTCAGCCCGACCGCCAATACCCCCAAAATGACCTTTTTCATAGGTCCCTCCCGTTGTGGAATCTTGGCCCTCGTCGAGGGCATGCACAATATGGGGCAGGGGAGGGGCCGACTTGTCAGGGCTTCGTCAAAGCTTTGTCAAGAAACCGTCAAGACGAGACCCCGTCAATCGAGGGTGTTGTTCTCGATGCCCTGGAAGGGTGTCGCCAGCCTCTCCGGCGCCGGCCGGAAGAAGGGCCGGCTCCCTTTCCCCGTCGTATCCCCCGCGGAGTTCCTCGACGAGCTCCTCCCCGAGCTTCTTAAGAGAGACTGAACACTCGCGACTCCCGGAACTGAGCTCGCACACGGGGCGAGAGGCCGAGGCGCTCGACATTGATGAGGGCGAGGTCGAGAAGAGCCTTGAAAGGCACAGTATGATTGTGTATAATGAGTGTGTAATTACCCAGGCCATCGAGGTGACAAATGAGGGTCAACGCCGTTCTCACGGAAGACCTCCTCGAGAGGATAGACGAGGCCGCCCGCGAACAGAAAAAGAGCCGCAGCCGGTTCATCCGTGAGGCGGCCGAGAAGTACATCGCTGAGCATGAACGGAAAAAAGAGGAGGAGAAGAGAAAGGAAGCCCTGACCCGGGCCGTCCGCGACCAGGACAAGCTGAGGGCCAAGAGCGGAACATGGGAGGGGTCCGCGGAGATCCGGAAATGGCGGGAGCGGGGGCGATGAGGGCGTATGTCATCGACTCCTCGGTCGCCGTCAAGTGGTTCACGGAGGAGACAGGGACCGAAGCGGCCCTGAAGCTGCGGGAAGCGGCCTCAACGGGGAAATGCCGGCTGGAGGCCCCCGACCTCCTCCTCTATGAGCTGGCCAACGCCCTGCGTTTCCATCCGCGGCTGAGCGCCGCCGACGTGAGGCTCGCGGTCGGCTCGCTCCTCGATCTGGGCATCGTTTTCCATCCGGCCGAAGGCGTTCTTCTCGCGCGGGCGATCGACCTGGCTTTCCGGCACCGGATGACCGTTTACGACAGCTGCTTCATCGCTCTTGCCGACATCCGAGGCCAGCCTTTGGTCACCGCCGACGAGAAGCTCATCGAAAGGGCCGGAAGGCGCGCCGGGATCGTACGGCTTGGGGACGCCCTCGGATAGAGGTCCGGACGCCGCTCGCCGCTTACCGGCATCTGCTGAGCAGGCGGCCGGTGGAGGTCACAGAGGCGAAGCCGAACGCGAAGGACGGAGGGCCTCATCGAGCCTGGAGAGGGCCGCCGCCCTATTCGGCTCGCCGAGGACGAGCGCCGCGAACCGGCCCTCCGAGCGGAACAGGAACCAGCGGCCGATCTGGTTTCGTCCTTCGATCGTGTCCCCGTCGCGGCGGACGTCGCGGAGATAATCGCGGAAAACTATAGAGACGCTCTCCGCGAGATCCGGCGGGACGCCCGGTGGCGCAGCGCTCCCGGGCGCCGCATCGATTCTGTGAATAGGCATCGCCCCGAACTCGACGATGATGAGCTTGGACAGGGCGGGCGCGGCGCCATACCGGGCCGCATAGGCTTCGGCCCGGCCTTCGCCGAATCCCCAGAATCCGGCCTCGAGGAAGGGGGACTCGTTCTGGGCCGCCAGAGCTCCTTTGATATAGCGGCCGCTGCCGGGGACCATCCCCTCGACGGGCAGGCGGCTCATCCCGGCCGGGCGCACCGTGCCTTCTCCCGGGACTTTCTTCTCGATGGCGGCCATGAAAGCGCCGACCTCCCGGTCCGTGCGGTCCGAGGCCAGGATGTTGACGAGGTATTCGCCCTTGACGAAATTGGCCTGGCCCGGCATGATCCAATTGTCCGACCCGACCTCCGGCCGGCTCTCCTCCCCGCCCTCGAGCCGGGTCGAATAGAGCCCGAAGGCCGCCTCGCCCGACTCCATCCGGTAAATCTCGAGGACGATCTCTCTCGCGGCGGGCGCCGCGGCCTCGCCGGCCGCCCCTGCCCCGCCCCTCTCCGGCTCGAAGGCATGGACGGCCAATTCCCGGAACCCGTACTGGAGAACCAGCTCGGCTCCGCCGTTGATGTGCCCGTAAAGGCCTTCCCTCATGAAGATCCGCGGCTCTTCCGCCCGGACCCACCCCGGGATGCCGTCAACGGACCGCATCACGTCGCGCGTGTCCCGCCCCGGCCTCTCTTCCATGCGGGCCGGGGAGGGAGCGCCGTGCGCGAGGATCGGGGCGTCCCCGGCCCGGCAGGCCGCGGCGACAAGGACGACAAGAGGAATGGCCGGCAGCTTCATGCCTATTTTTCGATCGCTCCGATATCGCCCATCGCGCCTCGCGGCCGTGAGTTCCCCAGCTGGTCGGCGCTCTCCATGCGGAACGACCTCGTTTGACTCCCGATCGTCAGGCGGACATTGCCGATAGGGCCGGACGAGAACGTCGCCCAAAAATCGTCCCCGAGGATGGCCATGCCGAGCCGGTCCCCGATGGCGATGTCGAGGTTGCGCCAGAACGAGATCCAGGCCGCGTTCTGCGGGTTCGACGGCCAGGTCACGGCCGGGCCGTACCAGGTCGTGCCGGTCATGTCCCCGAACTCGGACCCGAAATCGGCTCCCAGGATCGCGCCGTACTGGGCCCGGAGCTGGAGGATGACGTGGTTCAGGAAGTCGTCCGTGGGCTGGCCGAACCCCGTGTACCCGGCCATGACGTAGGTGACAGCGTAGTCCTGGTTCGGGACCTTGTCGGTCGCCAGGGCGGCCGGGGGATACCACAGGACGGCCGGCTGGCCCGCGTCCGTGCCCGCCGAAAGCACCGCGGGGTGGCGGCGCGCCCCGGCGACGTCGAGCGCTTCGTGGAGGCCGACACCGTCCATGTCGCCGCCCTTCGGCCAGCGCTTGCGGCTGGACATCAGCCAGTCGGGCACGGGGACGAGGATATAGCGGAAATCGATGGTGCCGGCGAGGTTGTAGCCCTGACTGTAGAAGTTGAGGATGGACCCGGCGAACCAGTCCTCGGGCTCGCCGTTCAGCGTGTTGCCGACGACGACCGAGTTCCGGACCGAGGCGTTCTCCACGGTGTGGGCGTTGCCGATCGTGGCCGCGACGCCGCCCCCTCCCAGGTTCGGCCGGCCGCTGAATATCGCCGGGACCCCCGTGACCGTATTCTCCGCGATGGTGCAGGCGGAGACCTCGAGGCTGCCGCCCCCCATGTAGACCCCGCCGCCCCGCGTGTACCATTGGCCCGCCTGGGGGAAGTCCGGGTGGTCCTCGACCGCGTTGCGGGCGATGGTGCAGTTGGTCAGGAACATGGTCGCCAGGTTGCTGGGCCCGCCGGACAGGGTGAAGATGCCCCCGCCGTAGGCGTGCTGGGCCGTGGTCCGGTTGCCGCTGACCGTGCATCCCCGGAGAGATGTGTCGTTGCCGCGGCCTCCCGAGTTGGCCCCGCCGCCTACCGAATAGATGCCCCCCCCGCCGGCCCCGTAGGCGATGGCCCGGTTGCCGCTGATGACGCAGTCGACGAGGTCGAGATCGTCGGCGTAGATGCCGCCGCCGTATGTGCCCCGGTCGCGGGCCGACCCGGATTCGCCGAAGCAGGTGT
Source organism: Candidatus Aminicenantota bacterium (assembly GCA_016867635.1). GTDB lineage: Bacteria > Acidobacteriota > Aminicenantia > Aminicenantales > Saccharicenantaceae > RBG-16-66-30. The sequence goes on from VGJC01000015.1 coordinate 3,590, forward strand.
TGCCGGCGATGGTGCATCCGGTGAGCGTCGCCTTGCCCCAGACCGCGAGCCCGCCGCCGCGGGCCAGGGTGTACGGCTGCGTGCCGCCGGCGATGGCCACGGCCTCGGAATACCCGGACAGAATGGAGACGTTCCTCATCGTCAGGTCGCCGTAGACGGCCAGGACTCGGGCGCGGCTCGTATCGCCGCCGCCCCATCTGACGGTGATGCCGTGGGGCAGCTCGGCGGCGTCGATGGTCAGGTTCTTTCGGGCGTAGAGCGCCGAGCGGCCGTAATCCCGCTCCTGGTATCCCGAGAAGACGTTGTTGACGTAGACCTCGCCTTTGAGGACGGAGTGCTCCTCGCCGACGACGGTCAGGAGGATCGTCCCGCCGTCGAGCGACTCGTCGAAGATGATCGTGTCGCGCGCGCCCGCCGCGGCGATGGCCGACCGGAGGGTGATCGTGCCGGCCGGCGGCGAGGCCAGGTCGGCCAGGGAGTTGACGACGATCTCCGCCGCCTCCGGGCCGTCGCTCAGGTTGCAGGCGCCGGCCGCGACGATAAGGGCCAGAGGAAGGACCCCAATGATCGGGTGGGAGCGTTTCATGGGCGAGCCTCCTTTTCTGCTCTAGTCTCTAGTATAGGCCGATACCCCGACGCATTACAAATCCGCCCGACGCGTTATCCATAATCCCCGAAATCGGCTATGATGGAGGGGATGAGAAAGACCCGAAGAACCCGTCCTTTCGCCTTTCCGGCCCTCGGCCCGGCGGTCCTGCTGGCGGCCCTTTTCGCCATCGCCCTGCCGGTCCGGTCCTGGGGCCAGGACGCGGTGGCCACGGCCCCCGCGACCCAGGCCGTCCTCGCCGAAGACCCGGCCCTTGACGGCAAGATCCCCGTCGACCCCAAGATCACGGTCGGCGAACTGCCCAACGGCCTCCGTTACTGGATCCGCGAGAACCGCGAGCCCCGCAACCGGGCCGAGCTCCGGCTCGTCGTCCGGGCCGGCTCCGTGCTCGAGGACGACGACCAGCGGGGCCTGGCCCACATGGTCGAGCACCTGGCCTTCAACGGCAGCCGGAACTTCCCGCGCCAGAAGCTGGTCGATTTCATGGAGTCCATCGGCATGCGCTTCGGGCCCGACCTCAACGCCTTCACGGGATTCGACGAGACGGTCTACATGCTCAAGGTGCCCACGGACTCCGCGGCCATCCTGCAGACGTCGTTCCTCATCCTCGAGGATTGGGCCCACGGGCTGAGCTTCGACCCGGCGGCCGTCGAGAAGGAGCGCGGCGTCATCGTCGAGGAATGGCGCCTCGACCGGGGGGCCGACGCCCGGATGCGCGACGCGCAGCTCCCGGTCCTGCTGCGGGGCTCGCGCTACGCCGAGCGCCTGCCCATCGGCAAGAAAGAGGTCATCGAGACCTTCGCCCACGAGACCCTGAAGCGCTACTACCGGACCTGGTACCGCCCGGACCTGATGGCCGTCATCGCCGTCGGCGACTTCGACCGGGGCCGCGTCGAGGAGCTCGTCAAGAAGCGCTTCGGGCCCATCCTCGCGAGCCCCGGCGCCCCGCCGCGCCCGGACTACCCCATCCCCGACCACGGCGAGACGCTGTTCGCGGTCGTCGCCGACGAGGAAGCCACCGACAGCGTCGTGTCGGTCTACCACAAGCTGCCGCTGCGGGACCAGAGCACGGTCGGCGCCTACCGGCAGATGCTCGTCGAGCGGCTGTTCGTCGGCATGCTCAACGAGCGTTTCGCCGAGATGGCCCAGAAGCCCGGGGCCCCGTTCCTGGGAGCGGTCTCGAGCTACGGGCCGTTCATCGGGTCGAAAGAGGTCTTCGCCCTGTCGGCGCTCACCGAGGAGGGCGGCATCGCGGGAGGGCTGCGGGCCCTTTACACGGAAGGGGAGCGGGTGGCCCGGCACGGCTTCACCGCGACCGAGCTCGAGCGCTACAAAAGCGAGATGATGCGCGCCTTCGAGAGCGCCCTGGCCGAGAAGGAGACCGAGGATTCCTCGACCTACGCCGAGGAGTTCACCCGGGCCTTCCTCGAGGGCGAGCCGACGCCCGGGATCGCATACGAGCACGAGATGCACGTCCGCTTCCTGCCCGGCATCGCTCTCGAGGAGATCGACGGCCTGGCCAAGACGTGGATGGGCGAGGAGAACCGGGTCGTGCTGGTCAACGTTCCCGAGAAGCCGGGCGTCCCTGCCCCCAAGGAAGCCGAGCTCCTGGCCGTCCTCGAGGAAGTCGACGGGCTGGAGATCGCGCCGTACGAGGACGCGACGACCGACGAGCCGCTGCTGGCCGAAGAGCCCGAGCCGGGCGGGATCGTCTCCGAGCGGACGATCGAGGCGGCCGGGGCCGTCGAGTGGACGCTGTCCAACGGCGCCCGGGTCGTCCTCAAGCCGACGGATTTCAAGGAAGACGAGATCCTGGTGCGGGCCACGAGCGCCGGCGGCATCTCGCTCGCCGAAGACGAGAACCTGGTGCCGGCCAACACCGCCGACCAGGTCGTGGCCGCCGGGGGGTTGGGCGGGTTCAGCGCCGTCGCCCTCCAGAAGAAGCTGGCCGGGAAGGCGGTCTTCGTCCGCCCGTCGATCGGCGAGCTCGAGGAGGGGCTTTCCGGGAACGCCTCCCCGCGCGACGCCGAGACCCTCTTTCAGCTCATGCACCTGATGTTCACGGCGCCGCGGCCCGACCCCGAGGTGTTCGAGGTCATCAAGACCCAGCTGCGATCGTTTCTCGAGAACCGGGCCAAGAGCCCGGAAACCGTTTTCTCGGACGTCCTGCGGACGACGCTGCAGCGCGACCATCCCCGCTTCCGGCCGATGACCGTCGAGGAGATCTCCAAGATGGACCTCGAGCGGTCGCTGGAGTTCTACCGCGACCGGTTCGCCGACGCCGGCGACTTCACCTTCGTCTTCGTCGGCAAGATCGACCTGGAGCGGATGAGGCCTCTGGTGCTGCGGTACCTGGCCTCGCTGCCGTCGGCGGGCCGGAAGGAGTCGTGGCGCGACTGGCGCATCTCGCCGCCCGAGGGGGTCGTCGTCCGGTCGGTCGAAATGGGGGTCGAGCCCAAGAGCTTGGCGGCCGTCGTGTTCTCCGGTCCCTTCCGGAACACGCTCGCGAACCGCAACGCGCTCCGGGCCGCGTCCCAGGTCCTCGAGGTCCGGCTGCGCAAACTCCTGCGCGAGGAGCTCGGCGGCACTTACGATGTCGGCGTCCGGCCGGGCTACAACCAGATACCCCGCGAGGAGTACCGGGTGACCATCGAGCTCGGCGCCGATCCCGGGAGGATCGAAGATCTGACCGCGGCCGTTTTCCGCGAGATCAAGAAGCTGAAGTCCAAGGGACCGACCGAGCAGGAGATCGCGGACTTCAGGGCGGGGGAGGCGCGGTCGTTCGAGACGAGCGTCCGGCAGAACGCCTGGTGGCTATCGAGGCTCGCCGAGAGCTACCGGCTAGGCGACGATCCGGCTTGGATCATCGACTTCCCGGGATCGCTCGAGCTGGTGACCAGGAAGGCGGTCCGCGACGCCGCCCGCCTTTACATCAACACCAAGCGCTACGTCCAAGTCACCCTTTACCCCTCAGCCGCCGCGGGCCTTGTTGCGCGGCGCGCAAGAGATGTGATATAAAACCCCTTCGAACCGTCTTTGGAGGCGTCCATGTCCGCGAAAAAGAAAGTTTTGATCATCGACGACGATCCGGCGATCTGCGAATCCGTTCAGGCCATCCTCGACGCCAACGGCTACGAGGCAGCCACGGCCCTCAGCGGCAAGGACGGGCTGGCGGCCTTCCGCCGAATGAAACCCGACTTCGTCCTCTGCGACATGATGATGGAGGACATCGACGCGGGCGTGAAGGTCGCCAAGGCCATGAAGGAGGAGAGCCCGGCGACCCCCATCTTCCTCCTCAGCACGGTCGGCGACGCGACGGCGGACACCATCGGGGTCTACAACCTCGGATTCAGCGGGGTGTTCCAGAAGCCCGTCGACTTCGACCTCCTCCTGTCCGTCCTCGATAAACAGTCCAAAAGCGGATAACGCGGCGCCGGCCCCCGCGCCCCGCCACACAGAGAACACATGAGCGCTACCACGGCCGACATCTTTATGGCCGCCGCCGACATCGAATCCTTCCGCCGCGCCATCACGGCCCTCGACGGAGAGTTCGATTTCGACAGCGCCGCCATGATCGCCCTCGGGCAGGCCTATTTCCAGAGGTACCCCGACCGGGAACACGACAGGAAGATGGACGAGGTCCGCCTCGGCTACGAGCTGGTCCGCATCTGCGCCATCGAAAAGATGGTCCGGGGCCTCCCCGCGGACCGGAAAGAGGTCTACCGGGCCGCTCTGAGCAACGCCGCGACCATCGGGCCGGCCGCCGACGGGCTGGTCGGGTCGATCGGCGCAGCCGGGCTGGCCGCGGACCTCGCGCGTCTCAGCGCCGCGCTGGAAAACATCAAGAGGGCCATCGACGAGATCCCGAAAGGCATGATCCGGGAGCGGTTCGCCGGCGGGGTCTCCGCCCTGTTCAACATCCTCTACGTTTTCAAGTTGAAGATCCGGCCCCCGGCTCTCTGAGGCCGCCGCTCCCGCCTCTTTTTCGCCCGTTTTCCCGCCCCGCGTTCGCTTTACATTCCCCGTCCGTTCTGGTAGCCTTGATTCTCATGTTTCCCGGCGGCATAATACCAGGCTCCTGCCTCGCCCTTTTTTGCGACGGCAGCCGTTCCTCGGGGGGAGGAACGAGCCTGGCCCATAGATCCCCGCTGGCGACTTCCCGCTGACGGCAAGGGCGGGCCCTTGCGTCGCGGCAAGGCTGCTGAGGAAGTGTTCCGATGATCTACAAAACCGGCATCTGCAACTTCTGCGGAACGGGGTGCGGCCACCTCATGAAGGTCGGCGACGGGGCCGTCAAAGGGGTCTTCGCCTCGCCCGACCACCCGGTCGGCGCGGGCCGGTTGTGCGTCCGCGGCTGGCACATCCACGAGCTGCTCACGACGTCTGAGCGGATCACGCGGGCCCGGGTCAGGAAGGACGGCGCCCTGCGGGACGTCCCTCTCGACGAGGCCCTCGCTCTCGCGGCGGACAGGCTGGCGGCATTCCCGCCGGAGGCGGTGGCCTTCCGGGCCTCGCCGCGGGCATCGAACGAGGACAACTACCTGCTCGGCAAGCTGGCCCGGGCCGTCTTCGGCACGAACAACATCGACCTGGCCTCCGACGCCGGCCAAGGCCACACCGTGGGCGTCCTCCTCGAAAGCGGCGGGCTCCCCGCGGCCCTGGCCTCGGTGGCCGACCTCCGCGAAGCCGGGTTCATCCTCGCCCTCGGGATCGACATCACCCGCCAGAACCCGATCCTGGGCTCCGAGCTCCACAAGGCGGCCCGCCGGGGCGCCCGACTCGTCACGCTCTCCGGCCGCCGGACGCAGATCGCCAAGCTCAGCGGGACGCACCTCCAGAACCGGCCCGGGTCCATGAGGATCGTCCTGGCGGCCATGGCCAAGGTCCTGCTCGAGGAGGGACTCGTCGACCGGGCCTCGACCGGCGAAAGGACCGTCGGCTTTGACGGCTTCGCCCGGGCCCTCGACGGCCTGGACATGGGCCGGGTCGCCGGCCTCACGGGCCTCGACCTCGAAGCCGTCCGGGAGACCGCCCGCGCTCTGGCCGGCTCGGAAGCGGCGGTGGCCGTCTTCGCCTCCGGCATCTCCGGCCTCGACCGGGAGACGATCGCCATGGCCCACAACCTCTTCCTCCTCGCCGGGAAGGCGGGGCGGAAGGGGAGCGGGCTGCTGGCCGCGACCGGCATCTGCAACATCGCCGGGAGCTGGGACATGGGCGCGACCCCGCGGTTCCTGCCCGGATACGTCAAGGCCGGCGACGCCGCCGCCGCGGACAGGTTCGGCAAGCTATGGTCGGCCCGATTGAACGGCAAGCCCGGCCGGACGGTCGAGGAGCTGCTCACGTCCTCCCCCCCGACCTTGAAAGCCCTGCTCGTCGCCGAGCACGACGAAGGCCTTGTCCGCCACCCCGAGGCCCTCGCGGCTCTCGACCTCGTCGTCTATGTCGGGGCCTACGACAACCCCTTCGCCCGTTTCGCCCACATCGTCCTTCCGGCGGCGACCTACGCCGAGGCGGACGGGACGTACACGAACACGGAGCGCCGCATCCAGCTCAACCGCAAGAAGGTCGAGCCGGGCCCGGACATCCTTCCCGCCTGGCGGATCTGGACGGCCCTGGCCGCCAAGCGCGGCGTCATCTGGCCCTACAAGACCTCCTCCGACGTCATGAAGGAGATCGCCGCCGCCGTGCCCGCCTATTCGGCCGTCACCTACGAGGAGCTCGAGAAGGGCTTCGGCCTTCAGTGGCCCTGCGACGAGCGACGCCCCAAGGGCTGCCCCCACCCCGGCGAGCTCCCGGGGCGCCTGTCCTTCGCGGCCGTGCCGGACCGGTTCACGGCGCCCGCCCCGACGGGCGACCACCCGTTCCTGCTCACGGCCGGCACGGACAACACCTTCTGGCACACCAACGTCATCATGAAGAAGACCCACATCCCGCGTCGCGAGTACAACGCCCTGCTCCTCCTCTATCCCCAGGGCCTCGTCGAGATCTCGGCCGAGGACGCCGCTCGGATCGGGGCCCGCGACAAGCGCCCCGTGAGGGTCGTCTCGGCCTCGGGGTCGATGCGGGTCGCGGCCAAGGTCTCGACCGACGTGCGGCCGGGGACGGCCTACGTCCCCTATTTCATCGGCGATATGATCACCGGGTTCCTCGACGCCCACGGGTCCCTGCTGGAGGGGGGCGAGGAGTCCGTCGTCCCGGTGAGGATCGAAAAGGTGTGACCATGCATATCCTGCCAAAGGCCGACCTCCGCCGCCTGACGGGGGCCCTCGCGGAGCGCTACGCCCTGTACGGGCCCGTCTGCCACGAGGTCTCCGGAGAGGTCATCTTCGACCTCGTCGACGACCCGTCCCGGATTGATCTCGACATCCCCATCCCCTACAACCCTCCGAAGGGCGTCGTCTTCCCCCAGGCCGAGCGCATCATGTCCTTTTCCTACGATCGGGCATCCAAGGCCGCGGCCATCGAGCCCGAGGCCCTGGCCGCGCCCAAGGCTCTCGTCGGACTGCGGTCCTGCGACCTCAACGGCCTGCTCTGCCTCGACCGCTTCATGCTGGGCCAGGAGTACGTGGACGAGGTCTTCCTCGAGCACCGGAAGAAGATGTTCATCGTCTCCAACACCTGCGTCCATCCTTTCCCCCAGTGCTTCTGCGTGTGCACCGACAGCGGCCCGGCGGCCGTCGAGGGCTTCGACCTCGACCTGACCGATATCGGCGGCGAGTATCTCGTCCTCACCGGGAGCGCCAAAGGCGAGGAGCTCGTTCGCGGGCTCGGCCTGGCCGCGGCCCCGGCCGCCAAGGCCGCCCTTCGGGCCAAGGCCGTCGAGGCCTCGGTCGCCCTGTTCGACGCCCAGGCCAAGGACAACAAGGCCTGGATCTCGCGGGCCGTCAACCGCCTGACGACCGGCTTCATCCCCCACGAGGTCTGGGAATACATCGGCGACCAGTGCTTCGAGTGCGGGGCCTGCGCCTTCGTCTGCCCGAGCTGCTCCTGCTTCAACATCGAGGACGCCGCGGAGGGGGAGGGGCGGTCGTGCCGGACGAGGGCCTGGGACTCCTGCTCCTTCGAGGGCTACGCCCGCATGGCCGGCGACCACAACCCGCGCAAGGCCGTCGAGGACCGCCGGAACAAGCGCTTCTTCTGCAAGCTGTCCTTCAGCCAATCCCGGAAATACCTCCGCCCGGGCTGCGTGGGCTGCGGCCGCTGCGTCCGGGTCTGCCCGGGCGACATCGGCCTGCCAAACGTCGTGACCGCCATCCGCCGCGAGTCGACAAAGCAGGTGCCCCATGAGTGAGACAGGGTCCAAGGCCATCGTCACCGTCCCCGCCGTGGCCGTCATCGACGAGGTCCGGGACGAGATCGAGGACGTCAAGACGTTCTACTTCTCGTTCGAGGACCCGGCCGTCGGGGCCTCCTTCCGGGTCCGGTCCGGCCAGTTCATCATGTGCACGGTCTTCGGGGCCGGGGAGTTCGCCGTCTCCCTGCCCTTCAGCCCCGAGAGCGACCGGCCCCACCTCTCGGTCCGCCAGGTCGGGAAGGTCACCCGGGCCCTCCACGATCTCCGGCCGGGCGACAAGATCGGCGTCCGCGGCCCGTTCGGCAACGGCTTTCCCTTCGAAGAGATCAAGGGCAAGAACGTCATCTACGTCGCCGGAGGGATCGGCCTCATCCCCCTGCGCTCGTCGATCGTCCACGTCCTCCAGCACCGGAAGGATTTCGGGCGCATCCTCCTCATCTACGGCTCGAAGACGGCCAAGGAGCTCATGTACCGCTACATGATCGACGAGTGGAAGAAGACCGAGGGCTTCGAGACCTATTTCACGATCGACAACCCCGAGCCGGGCTGGGACGACCGCGTGGGGTTCGTCCACACCCTCATCGCCCCGGCCTCCGTCCCGGTCAAGGACACGGTCGCCTTCGTCTGCGGGCCGCCCCTGATGTTCAACGCCGTCATCGGCGAGCTCGGCAAGGCCGGCCTCAAGGACGAGGCCATCGTCTCGACCCTCGAGCGCCACATGAAGTGCGGCATCGGCAAGTGCCAGCACTGCGCCATCGGCCGGACGCTCGTCTGCACGGACGGCCCCGTCTACACCTACCGGCAGATCAAGACCCTGGGAGAGCAGATCTGATGACGCCGATGACGGAGCTCGTCGAGATCCTCCGGGAGGGGGCCTGCCTCGTCGGGCTCGGCAACCCCTACCGGAGGGACGACGGCGTCGGGCCCTGGATCGCCGAGGCCGTCCGTCCGGCCGCCGTCCGGTCGCCGCTCCGCGTCTTCAACGTCGAGGACGTCCTCGAGAACTTCGTCTTCCGGATCGCCGGGGCGGACTGCCGGAACGTCGTCATCGTCGACGCCGCGGCCGGCGGGGGGGAGCCGGGGACCGTCGTCTTCGGCCCGCTCGGCGACTTCTCCGCATCGGGCTGCGTCTCGACCCACAAGCCCGCGCTCGAGCTCAGCGGGAAGATCCTCGAATCCGCCGGGAAGAGCGTCTTCCTCCTGGGGATCGTTCCCGAAGACCTGGGCTTCGGCCCCGGGCTGACGCCGAAGGTCCAAGAATCCGCCGTCCGGCTCAGGGATCTTTTCCTGAGGGCCGCCGGACAGGCCGGCGAGGAGAACGCGCATGAATCCTGATCCCTTTGGGGCCCTGTTCGCCGGGCTCGGTCTTCTGGCCGCGTCGGCCGTCGTCTCGCCCTTCCTCGCGGGCAAGCGGCGGCTGGCCGGGACCGTCAACTTCCTGCTGACCGCGGCCGCCGGGGCGGCCTTTCTCCTCGCGAGCGTCCGTTCCCTCTCGTCCGGCGCGGCCGGTCACGCCACGGCCTCGGTGGCCGTGGGGCCCCTGTCCATCACCTTTCTGGCGGACGGCGTCGCGGGCGTCTTCGTCGGCCTCATCGCCGTCATGGCCATGGCCGCCGCGTTCTATTCCATCCGCTACATGGAGCATTACGCCGATTACGGCTTGCGGTCCTATTACTTCTGGCTCCCGGTCTTCATCCTGGGCATGATCGCCCTCGTGACCGTGGATGACCTCGGCCCGGGCTTCACCGCGGCCTGGCAGGTCATGACCTTGTCCTCCTATTTCCTGATCCGGTTCGAGCACAGAAAGAGAGGCAACGTCCGGAGCGCCGCGAAGTACCTGGTCCTCATGGAGCTCGCCTGGCTGCTCGTGGCCGGAGGGGCCTTCTTGATCGACGGCCACGCGTTCGGCCACGCGATGCCCGAGATCGCCGCGGGCGTCGCCCGCACGGGCGGGGCCCCGCTGGCCATCTTCCTGGCCCTCCTCCTCATCGGGTTCGGATTGAAGGCCGGCGTCTTCCCGCTCGGCCAGCTCTGGCTCCCCGACGCCCACTCCATCGCTCCGTCGCCGGTCAGCGCGCTCCTGAGCGGGGTCATGCTCAAGACCGGGATCTACGGCCTGCTGCGGACGTTCTTCTTCCTGGCGCCGGCCTCCGGGGCGGCTTTCGACAGCCGGGCCTGGGGGGCCGTTCTGGCCACCGTCGGCGTCGTGACGCTCTTCATCGGCACCGTCCAGTCCGTCAAGCAGAGCGACGCCAAGCGCCTGCTGGCCTTCAGCTCCATCGGCCAGATCGGCTACATCGTGTTCGCCTCGGGCGCCGCGCTCATGATGTCCGGGGGGCCGGACGCGGCGACACAGGCCCTGGCCGCGATCGCCGTCACCGGGGCCTTCTATCACCTCCTCAATCACGCCGTTTTCAAGGGCCTTCTGTTCCTGTCCAGCGGCAGCCTGCTCTTCGCCACGGGAACGAAGGATCTCAACAAGCTGGGAGGGCTCGTCCGCCTCATGCCCGTGAGCGCCGCTGTCGCCGGCATCGCTTCGATCTCGATATCGGGCATGCCTCCGACGAGCGGGTTCGCCAGCAAGTGGGCCATCGTCACCAGCTCCCTCCTCGGCGGCGGCGCCGGGGCCGTCCTGGTCCTGTTCGGGATCGTCGCCCTGTTCACGAGCGCCGTGACCCTGGCCTGCTACGTCAAGTTCTTCGGCATGGCCTTCACCTCCGCCGGAACGGAATGGACGGTGGCCAAGCCGGTCCGGGAAGTCCCGGCCTCCATGCTCGCCCCGAAGGTGGCCCTCGCGGCCCTCTGCCTCGTCCAGGGGCTGTTCCCTTTCCTTTTCTACGGCCTGATCGCTTCCGCGTTCCGGAGCTCCGAAGGGTTCCTGCTCCACGGGGCCTTCCCCGCCGCGGACCCGTCGGGCACGCTGTCGGCATCGGTCCTCGGGATCCGGCTCGCGGGCCTGTTCGGCGCGCCCTTCAACGCTGCGGCCAGCCCGCTCGTCATCCTGGCCGTCCTGGCCGTCATCCTCCTTGCCGCCTCTTGGCTCAGGAAGGCCGGCGGCGGCGGGCAACGGACGGCCGCGACCTGGCTCTGCGGCTACCAGGACATCGGCAACGCCAACCGCTACGCGGACCGGAACATGTTCGCCGCCCTGAAAGGCCTGTTGCGCTGGACGGGCGGGAAAACGGAGAACCCCGGACCATGACGTCACAGAGGAGAGGATCATGAACGCCGTCGAAGTCGCCCGGAAGCTCAAGGAGGAGTTCGGCGCCGCCGTGCGGGCGACGGACAGCCCTTCGCCGGACCGCTTGTTCATCGATGTCGAGCGGGCCGTCCTGAGGCCTGTCTCCAACCGGATCGCGGCCCTCGGCGGCCGCTACATCGTCAGCATCGGCTACGACGAGATCGCCCGCAACGGGACGCTCGGCCTCGTCCATACGTTCGCCTTCGACGCCGATCACTGGGCCGCGGCCGTGAGGACCTCGGCGCCGGCGTCCGATCCCCTGTTCGATTCCATCACTCCCGACATCCCTAACGCGGGATGGTCGGAGCGGGAATACATGGACCTCCTGGGCATGAAGTTCGTCGGCCACCCCAAGCCCAAGCGGCTCATCCTGGCCGACGACTGGCCGGAAGGGGTCCACCCCCTCCGCAAGGAGGTCCCTTACAACCTCGTCCCGCCCGCGGCGGAAGATGTCGCTTACCGGCTGGACGAGGCTCCGGAGGGGACGGCCGTCATCCCGATCGGCCCCTTCCACTCGAGCCTCCACGAGCCCGAGCATTTCGCCGTTTACGTCGACGGCGAGACCATCAAAGGCTGCGACTACCGCGGCTTCATGACCCACCGCGGCATCGAGAAGCTCTGCCAGACCCAGGTGAGCTACAACGAGGTGCCGTTCGTCGCCGAGCGGATCTGCGGCATCTGCGGGTCGGTCCACGCCACCACCTATGCCCAGGCCGTGGAAGCGGCCGCCGGCATCCGAATATCCCGCCGGGCCGAATACATCCGGACCGTCATCCTCGAGATCGAACGCCTCCACTCCCACCTTCTCTGGCTCGGCGTCGCCGGCCATCTCATCGGATTCGACACCGTCTTCATGCAGGCCTGGCGCGTCCGGGAGCGCATCATGTGGCTCTCCGAGAGGATCACGGGCAACCGCAAGACCTACGGCATGGTGGTCATCGGCGGCGTCCGCCGCGACATCACGCCGGAGATCGCCAAGGAGATCGAAGAGGTCCTCGCCGGCGTCGAGAAAGAGACCCTCGTTCTCAAGAAGTCGATCATCGGCGACACGTCGATCCACCGGCGGACGAAGGGCGTCGGCGTGATCTCGAAAGAGGAGTCCGTCCGGTGGAGCCTGGTCGGGCCGGTGGCCCGGGCCCGGGGGATCGACATCGACGTCCGCCGGGACCACCCCTACGCCGCCTACGACGACATGACGTTCGACGTCCCGGTCGTCACCAGCGAGGATGTCTGGGGGACCCTCGTCGTCAGGGTCCTGGAGATCTTCGAGGCCATCAAGATCCTGCGGCAGGCCCTCCGGAACATGCCCTCCGACGGACCGCTCCTCGCCGAGGTCGGCGAGGCCCTGCCGCCTCTCCGGCACGCCTTCTCGCTGGTCGAGGCGCCGCGCGGCGAAGCGGCCCACTACGTCATCACGGGGGAGGAGAACCGGCCCGAGCGCTGGCGCGTCCGGGCCCCGTCCTACCCCAACCTCCAGGCCGTCCCGCTGATGCTCCTCGGCGACCAGTTCGCGGACTTCCCGATCATTCTGGGCAGCATCGACCCCTGTTTTTCCTGCACGGACAGGGTCGCCGTGATCGACGCCCGGACCGGCCGGCGGAGAGTCCTGGGCCGGCAGGAGCTGGAAAACATCTCGAGACGGGGCAAAGGATAGGATCATGGTCATGGGCATCGTCTATGCGTTGGTCAACGTGCTCGTCTTCGTTCTCCTGGCCCCCTTTTACGACGGGGTGGCGCGCAGGCTTACGGCGCGGGTCCAATCCCGGAAGGGGCCGCCTCTCCGCCAGCCCTACCTGGATATCTTGAAGCTCCTGGGCAAGGAGAATGTGATCTCCGCCGAGGGCTGGCCTTTCCGGCTGGCGCCCCTGTCGGCCTTCGCGTCCATCCTGGCGGTCATCGTCCTGGTCCCCTTGGGCGCCAAGGCGAACATCCTAAGCCATCGGGCGGACGTCATCACCGTCGTCTATCTCCTCGCCCTGGGCGGCGTCTCCGTGCTTCTGGGGGCCCTGGCCAGCCGGAACACGTTCGCCATGATCGGGGCCAGCCGGGAGATGATGACCATGATCATGATCGAGCCGGTGCTGGCCATGACCCTGATCATGACGGCGGTCAAGGTCAACAGCCTGGGGCTCCAGGGCGCCATGGCCGGGGTCAGCGCCTCCGGTTTCGGCCTTTCGACGGGTCTGATGCTGGCCGTCTACCTCCTGGCGCTCCAGGCCTTCGTGGCCAAGCAGCCCTTCGACATCGCCGAGGCGGAGATCGAGGTCCTCGAGGGCCCGTTCATCGAATACAGCGGGCCCAACTACGCGCTGTTCAAGCTCTCCATGATGCTCAAGCAGATGTTCTACGCCTTCCTGTTCGTGTCGGTCTTCCTCCCGGCCGCCGGGACCGGCGTCTATCCGCTCGACATCCTCATCCAGCTCGCGGCGATCCTGGCCGTCTTCGTTCTCATCGCCGTTGTCGGCTCGACGAACCCCAGGCTGCGGATCGACCAAGCCGTCCGCTATTACGCGGTCCTCATCTTTCTTTCTCTGTGCGCCGTCGGGCTGGCGTTGAAAGGCCTATGACGGGCACGGACGGGAGCGTGTGACATGTGGTTGACAAGCAAGATCAAGCAGATCCTGATGGTCCTCAAGCCGGGGGTCGTCACCCTGAAGTACCCCTTCGAACCGCGCCCGGTCGCGAAGGACTTCCGGGGGCAGCCGGCCTGGGACCACCACAAGTGCGTCGGCTGCGGCGGCTGCGCCGCCCACTGCCCGGCCCGGACGATCCTGGTCCGGGACATCTGCCAGGAGCTCCGGATCATGATTTACGACGGGGCCCGCTGCGCCTACTGCGGCCGCTGCGCGGACGTCTGCCCCGAGGACGCCATCGTCATGACGGAGCAGTTCGAGCTGGCGACGGGCGACCGGGACGACATCACCGTGACCATGGAGCTCTTCATGCTGACCTGCCAGCGCTGCGGACGGTGCTACAACATGGAGACGACCAACATGATCGACAAGATGGAGCTCAAGGGGTTCCGGTACGACCATCTGGAGATGCGGGCCGTGATCCCCAAGGCGACGGAACGCTTCGACGCCAAGGTCCTCGAGGCGACGGAGCGGTACGAGAGACCGCGGACATAAGGACGGACGACATGCTGGCCAAACTCTGTAAAAAAGCCTTTCCCCGGTCCCTGTGGGTGTACCACTGCAACAGCGGCGCCTGCAACGGCTGCGACATCGAGATCCTCAACATCCTGACGCCCTACTACGACGTCGAGCGCTTCGGGATCAAGCTCGTCGGGTCGCCCCGTCACGCCGACGTCATGCTCCTGTCCGGCGCCGTGACGCGCCCGACCCTGCCGCTCGTCAAGAAGGCCTACGAGGCCATCCCCGCCCCGAAGCTCGTGTTCGGGATCGGATCCTGCGCGGTGGGCGGCGGGTGCTGGTTCGACACTTACAATGTGACCGGCGGCGCGGCCACGGCCGTCCCGGTGAACTACTATGTCCCGGGGTGCCCGCCGCGGCCGGAAGCCATCATCTACGGCGTCGCCCTGGCTTTGGGGCTCGTCGACAAGAAAGCGGCGCCGGTCGAGCTGAAACAGGTCGAGTTCCCCATCGACGCCTATGAGAGGAACAAGGCCTGGGAAGAGCGGAATGTCATCTACGAGCTGCTGAAGCACTGAGCTAACGACTCGGGGGAGATCGCCATGGCCAAGAAGATTCTCATCGTCGACGACGACAAGGACCTCGTCGCCAGCCTGGAGCAGGTCCTGCTGGCGAAAGGCTACGAGGTCGCCGCGGCCTTCAGCGGAACGGGGGGCCTGAAGGCCCTCGAGGCCGAAAGACCCGACCTCGTCATCCTCGATGTCATGATGGAGGCGGACACGGCCGGGTTCGAGGTCGCCGACAGGATCCGGAGCCGGAGGGCGACCTCCAGGTTCCTTCCGTTCAAGGACATCCCCATCATCATCCTGACGGCCATCAACCAGGTCACCCATTCGCGGTTCTCGATGGACCAGGGCGACAGCTTCCTGCCCGGCATCGACGACTTCCTGACCAAGCCGGTCGACATCGACGAGCTACTGGACAAGGTGGCCAAGCACCTGGGATGATCAAGAAGGTCCTGCGCTCGAACATCCGGTTCAAGCTCGTCGTCAGCCTGCTGTCCATCGTCTTCCTGGCCGGCGCGCTGTCGATCGTGGTCGGCCTCGACGTCATCAACAAGAACATCATCCGCGAGGCCTCCGACGCCGTGCGGACGAGCCTGGCGGCCACCAAAGAGCTGTACCAGGAGGAGATCGAGAACCGCTCGCGGATCATCGGGTATCTGGCCCGGACGCCCGAGATCGTCCGGGCGACGGCGGGCCGGGACCGCCCGTCGCTCTTCGAAAAGCTCGCCCAGATCAAGAGGGAGTTCGAGTTCGACATCGTCAACGTCGTCGACGCCGACGGGACGATCCTGGTCCGGGCCAACAACTTCGAGGCCGCCGGCGACAGCATGGCCGGCTACCGGACCATCCAGGACGTCCGCAGGACGCGCCTCCCCTCGGCGGGAACGGGCGTCCTCAATTACGAGAACATCGCCGGCGAGGGCCCGGAGGTCGCCGAGCGGACGCTGATCAAGGTCATCCCGACCTCCCGGCTGCGCCCCCCTCCGTCGCCCGTCGAGGACCGGGCCATGGTCATCAAGATCGCGGCCCCCATCCTGTCGGGCGAGAGGCTCGAGGGCGTCCTGTACGCGGCCATCCTGCTCAACAACAATTCCCGGTTCATCGACCGGTTCAAGAGGCTGGTCTTCAAAGAGGAGAGGATCGGCGGCGTGGAAGTCGGCACGACGACGCTCTTCCTCGACGGCATCCGCGTGGCCACGAACGTGGTCGACAGCGCCGGGCGGAGGGCCATCGGCACCCAGGTTTCGGACGAGGTCTACGAGAGGGTCGTCGTCGAGGGCCGGGAATGGCTCGGCGAGGCCATGGTCGTCGGCAACCGGTACATCTCCGGCTACACGCCGGTCTACGACTTCGACGGCCGCATTCTGGGGATGCTCTACAACGGCGTCCTCAAGGAGAAGTTCGACGTCATCGTCAGGAACACGACGATCTCCTTCCTCATGGTCATCCTGCTGGCGACCCTCCTGGCCCTGGCCATATCGGTCTATCTCATCAACCTGTACACAAAGCCCGTCAAGAGGATCATCGACGCCTCGACCGAGATGGCCCTCGGCCGATACGGCCGGATCGAGGCCGATCCCCACGGCGACGAGGACGCCCGCGACCTCAGCCGGGCCTTCAACGGGATGGTCGACGCCATCGAGGAGCGCGACCGGAGGCTCAAGGAACAGGCCGAACAGACCATCCTCAAGTCCGAGAAGCTGGCCTCGATCGGCCGGCTGGCCTCGGGCATCGCCCACGAGATCAACAACCCCCTGACCGGGGTCCTGACCTACAGCAGCCTGCTCCTCAAGGACCTCAAGGACACGAAGCACGCGGAGGACCTCAAGGTCATCCGCGAGGAGACGCTGCGCTGCCGGACCATCGTCCAGGGCATCCTGAACTTCGCCCGGGAGGACAAGCCGGAGAAGAGCCTGGCCGACATCAACGCCATCATCGAGGACAGCCTCAAGATCCTCGAGCGGCACGTCAATTTCCAGAACGTCGAGATCGTCAGGGAGCTTGACCCGGCCCTTCCCCTGATCAACGTCAACAGCGGCGAGATCCGGGCGGTCATCAACAACCTGGCCATGAACGCCGCCGACGCCATGCCCGACGGCGGCCGCCTGACGATCGCCGCGAGAGCGGACGAGGGGGCGGGCGCGGTCGTCATCACGGTCGCCGACACGGGGGTCGGGATCAGCAAGGAGAACATCGGCCGGATCTTCGATCCCTTCTTCACGACCAAGGAGCGGGGCAAGGGGACGGGCCTCGGGCTGGCCATGGTCTACGGCGTCATCGCCCGCCACGGCGGGACGATCGACGTCCGGAGCGAGATCGGAAAGGGCGCGGAATTCACGATCCGGCTGCCCCTGAAGTGAGCGGGGCGGCGGGAGGAGAACATGACGGCGAAGCTGCTGTTCATCGACGACGAGGACATCGTCCTCAAGAGCTGCCGGCGGATCTTCGCCGGCGACGAGTGGGAGGTCCATACGGCGACGTCCGGGGAGGAAGGCCTGGACATGGCCCTGGCCGAGAGCTACGACGTGGTCATCACCGACCTCAAGATGCCCGGGATGGGCGGGATCGAGGTCCTCAAGAGGCTGCGCGAGCAACGGCCGGAGCTCATCGTCGTCGTCTTCACGGGTTACGCGAACGTCGAGACGGCCCGCGAGGCCCTGAAGAACGGGGCCTTCGACTACATCCCCAAGCCCTTCACGCCCGAAGAGATCACGGACGTCGTCCGCAACGCCGCCCAGGCGAGGAAAGCGAGCGGGACGGCCAAGATGCTGGACCTCATGGCCGTCGTCTCCCATGAGCTGAAGAGCCCGCTGGCGACCGTCCAGACCACGGCCGAGACGCTCCACCGGGGCTATTTCGGCGAGCTGGCCCCCGAGCACAAGAGGATCGTCGAGACCATCCTGCGCAACTGCGCCTACCTCGAGGACGTCATCCGCAGCTACATCGACCTCAGCAAGATGGAGCTCGACGGCTTGGCCGCGTTCACGAGAGAGATCCGGCTGGGGGCCGACGTCGTCCGCGAGGTCCTCGAGGACCCGGACGCGAAGGGCGGGCTGAGGGGGATGACGGTCGTCCTGGAGACCGTCGACGACCCCGCGATCCACGGCGACCCGGAGCTCCTGAAGATCGTCGTCCGCAACCTCGTCAACAACGCCGTCAAGTACGGGAAGGCGGGGACCGAGGTCAAGGTCCGGCTCGAGTCGCGGGGCGGGGAGGTCGTCCTGTCGGTCCTCAACGAGGGCGTGGGCATCTCGAAGGAGGACCTCGAGAAGCGCCTTTTCAAGCGGTTCGAGCGCCTGCGGCAGAAGGGGACGGAAGGCGTCAAGGGCTCGGGGCTCGGGCTTTACATCTGCAAGACGATCGTCGAGAAGCATGGGGGGCGCGTCTGGGCCGAATCCGAGCCCGGCTCCTGGGTCAAATTCTCTTTTGCCTTGGCTGCTGCAAAAAGCTGATATATTCACAGCTAGCCAACTCTCCCAGCAATGCCAACCGGCTTAAGCGGCCTTATTAGGGGATAAATGGCGGCGCAACCGACTAAAAGGGCGGTGGCGGCGTGAGCGAAAACGCGATTTCGAGAAGATCGTTGTTGGCGGCGGGCTTGGGCGCTTGCCTCGCGCTGGCGGGCTGTCAATCGGGCCCGTCCTCGTCGGCCCCGGAGGAAACTTCGGCCATTGAAGGCAAGATCGCGTTCATCGAAGATCTTCTCGCCCGGCGCGGCGACGCGGCGCGGCTGTCGGACGCTCTCGCGGCGGCCCTCCCCGAACGCGTCTGGCTGACCGAGGTCGCGTACGGGGATGGCGAAGCCCGGGTCAAAGGGATCGCCCGGTCCCATGTCCTCCTGATCGACTGTCTGTCGAACCTCGAAAGAAGCGCCGAGCTGGCGGAAGTGAGCCTCCGGTCGTCGGCCCAGCGGAGCGCCCGCGACCGCGAGACCATGGAGTTCGAGCTCCATGTCGTCCTCGCCGACGGGCGCGGCGGCGCCCCCCGGGCCTCGGGTCCGGCCGAAACCCGCCTGGAGGAGCTCGAGAAGCTTCTCCCCGCGAGCGGCGAGACCGCCGGCTTTTTCAGGCTGTTCCATAGGCTGGCCTCTGACGAGGGACTTCAAATGACCAAGTTCGCTCCGGAAGGCGCCCTTCCCGCGAGGCCCTACGAGGAATGGTCAGCGGCCGTCGAGGTCATGGGGGACCGGGCGGAGCTCCGGAGGTTTTTCAGCGGCCTGGCCGGCCTGCCTCACCTCTGGGTCGTTGAGAAGTTCTCGTTCAAAACCCTCGCCGCGGACGACAGCCGCTCGCCCGTAAGAGCGGCGATCGAGGCTCGGACGCTTTTGCGAGAGTAAGGCTTGCCGGGCTTGCCAAGGAAATGTCTGTTCGCGGCTATTGACATCGCCTCCCGGCCGGGGGTACAGTCCCACAGCAAGGCACCGAGGAGCTCGTAAAGAAAGCAGGCAGAAGATGACGCTAGCGCCTTACATGATCGTCATGGGAAGCGCTGCTTTTATCGTATTTTATGTCTCGAGAGATAAAAGGAACTTGCGAGAAGCGGCTTTGGCCATTCTCATTACGGCCGTCTGGGTGGCTTGCAGCGGCATCTATTCATACAAGAGCGCGAACCTTGCCATCCTGGGCTTCAACCTTTTTCCGTTCTTTTCCTGGATAGCAGGATTATTATTGCTCAGGGCAGCCTACAAGCGGCTTGGGCAGTACAAATATCTAAAAGCCGTCATCCTCTATTTATTCATCCTCCTGACAGCCGAATACCTCGGCTATCACCTGCTGGGCATCCAGCTGGACAGCGACCATCCAGGCCTTTTTGGCCTGCCATTATTGCATGCCCCTCGGTACGCCCAGATGTATTATCTGTCCATGGGGCCCATATTTCTCTTGATTTTCAAGCTTTTGGACAAAAAAGAAGAAGCCATAAACGCCGACGGCAGGACATTGTAGTCCGCGCCGCATCGGTGAAGCGTGCGAATGAGGCTGTGAAATGATCAAGGTTCGCGCGGAAGTGTGGCCGTTCCTGGCGCTGGGAGCGGCTCTGGGTGGCGCGGTGGCTCTTGCCGTTCGGTGGGGCGGAACGGGCTGGGGCCGCGCGGCGTGGATCGGCGCCGGAGCGGGCGCCGTGGTATGCGCCTACATGCTGTACTTTTTCCGGGATCCTGACCGCCTGATCCCGGGCAACCCCGCCATGATCGTGGCGGGAGCCGACGGACGGATCGCCGGCATCACGCGGGTGAGAGAAGACCGCTTTCTGCGTGAAGAAACCGTGCGGATCAGCGTCTTCCTGAGCCTGTTCGATGTCCACGTCAACCGCGCGCCCATCGCCGGGACATCGACGTTCTTGGGCTATTTTCCCGGGAGGCGATTCTTCACCTTCCGGGAGAAGTCCTCCACGATGAACCAGCACAACGCCATCCTGCTGGAAGGAGAGCGGACGCGCTGTCTGGTGACGCAGATCGTGGGGCCGGTCTGCCGGCGGGTCGCCTACTTCCTGGATCATGACCAAGGCGTGCGTGTCCGGAAAGGCGATCGGATCGGCATGATGAAGTTCGGCTCCCGTCTGGATATGTATTTTCCAAAGGACGATATCGAGGTTGTCGTGAAGAAGGGTGACGTCGTGCGGGCCGGCCAAACGGTGGTGGCCCGCCTGCGGCAGCGGGAGGGGAGGCCATGACCTGGCGGCAGGCGGTGCCGACGGCCTTCACCGTCGGGGCCATGCTGGCCGGCTTCTTCAGCATTCTGACCGTCGTGGGCAGCATGCACGCGCCCGAACCCGGCCATCACTACAGCCGGGCGGCCCTGTTGATCATGATGGCGATAGTCCTGGATGGCATTGACGGCAAATTGGCGCGCTGGCTGAAGGGCTCCAGCGAGTTCGGGGCGGAATTGGACACGTTCGTGGACCTGACGGCGTTCGGCATCGCCCCGGCGATCCTGGTGTTCGCGGTGACGTTGCAGGGTGAGCCGATCTGGAGAGTGGCGCTGCCATCGGCGATGGTGTTGTCGGGGATGGTGCGGCTTGCCCGGTTCAAGGTGCGTGACCCGTTGCGGGGGCATGGCGGATACGCGGGCCTGCCCATCACGATCAACGCGGCGTGGGTGGCGCTGTTCGTGTTCATCACGCTCAGTCCGCCCAAGGATCCGTTTTCGCTCAACAGCGGGCCGGCCGCGACCCTGTTCCTGGCGGGGATCGTTATCCTCATCGCGTTGCAGGTTACAAAATTCCGTTATCCCAAACCGACCATAAAGTCTAAAGTGCTCATCCCCAGCCTGGCGTTGGTCGTGGCGCTCTGGCTGAGCTGGATCTTCCACCGGCCGTTGGCGGCGCCTATCGCGGTGATCATGCTCGCGCTCGGGGCCGGATATGTCTTTTTCGGCCCGCTATTAGCGCGCTTCATGCAGGCCCGCCGAGCGCTCCGGAAATAGACCGATAGGAAATCAAAAGCGGAGCCGTACCCGCTGCCAACCCGCGACATGGTGAGGCTGATCCCGCTCGGCTATGCGTCGTTTGCGATCTATTGCGGCGCGTTGGGCTTGTTCTGTCCGCGGCGATCGTTCTCTTCACTGTCGGTGTGGTGATTCAGAACTTGCTCTTCGAGGTTCGACGCTTCGGCGATCACGCGGAGCGCTGGTGCGTACGGGGAGGGCCTCGGCCGCCGCGATCTCTGTTGACATATCGATATGTATCGATATATAATGGGCGCATGCGGACGGATACGATCCTCTTTGCCAAGGCCCTGGCCGACGAGACCCGGCATGAGATCCTGAAGCGCCTGTGCTGCGTCTGGTTGAGCGTAGGCGGCGTCGTCGACGCGTTGGGCGGCAAGGTCAACCAGCCGACCGTCAGCCACCATCTCAAAAAGCTGGAGGAGGCCGGGTTGGTCCTTGTTCGGCAGGAAGGCCGTCAGAGGTTCTACACTCTTGACCAGGAACAGATGACAGTGTGCTGCGGGGGCCTGGTCCGGGCATTCGCCCCGGAACATGCCAAGGCGGCGTCAAAACAAGGAGCCCAACGATGAAGCAAGAGAAAGAAGCCGTTCACGAAGCCGTGCGGGAGCACTACGGGGAGCTGGCCAGAAGAGCCGGCGCCGCGCGATCGTCCTGCTGCGACGCGTCGGGGGCGGGCGCGGCGGCCTGCGAATGCTCGCCGAAGCTCTACGACGGCCGACTTCTGGAGGACCTGCCCGTCGACGTCACCGGCTTGTCGGCAGGCTGCGGCGATCCGGTCACCATCGCCGGCCTGAAGCCCGGCGAAACGGTGCTCGATCTGGGCAGCGGCGGCGGCATCGACTGCTTTCTGGCCTGGCGTCAGGTCGGTCCGGGAGGCCGGGTGATCGGCGTCGATATGACCCCCGACATGCTGGCCAAGGCCGAGGCCAGCAAGGAAAAGCTGGGGGCGGCCAACGTCGAGTTCCGGCGGGGGCAGATCGAGGCTCTGCCGGTGGAGAGCGACAGCGTCGACGCCGTGATGTCCAACTGCGTCATCAACCTCTCGCCCGACAAGGCGTCCGTATTCCGCGAGACCTTCCGGGTGCTCAAGCCCGGCGGGCGGGTCTCGATCAGCGATATCGTCGCCGAGGGCGATTTCAGCGCGGAGATGCGCGCCCGGCTGGACCAGTGGGCCGAATGTGTCACCGGGGCCGTTAGCGCTCAGGAGTACATCGGGCTGATGCGCGAGGCCGGGTTCGTCGACATCCAGGTCGTTGACAAAGTGGGTGCCGAGGCGATCGTCGGCAAGCGGGAAGGCATGCCCCGCATTTTCAGCGCCCGCATCACGGCCCGCAAGCCGGCTTAAGTGCCTTGGCTGTCGCCCCTCATTGATAGCGGGGCTTGTTCCGTTTGACTTCCTTGAGCCGGGCCGCGAACTCCCGTCCGGCCGCTTTCTCCTTCTGGCGGCGTGCCTTGGCGTCCTTCTTCAGCTCCATGAAGCGCGCCTCCCGGCGGAGCTTCAGGAAGCTCTCGAGCCGCCGGCCATCGAGGAGCCCGCCCTCCGCCGCGGCCCGCACCGCGCACCCCGGCTCACCCTCGTGGCGGCAGTCGGGAAAATGGCAGCGCGCGGCGAGCGCCTCGATGTCCCCGAAGGCCCTGTCGAGGCTTTCCTCGCCGGACCAGAGCTGCAGCTCGCGCATCCCGGGCGTGTCGACGAGCAGAGCGCCGCCGGGAAGGCGGACCAGCTCCCGGGTCGTCGTCGTGTGCCGGCCCCGGCCGGCCGTGGCATCGCTCATCGATGAAGTCCGAAAACGCTCCTCGCCGAGCAGGCGATTGATCAGGGTCGATTTGCCCACTCCCGATGAGCCGAGGAGGGCTATGGTCCTCCCGGGAACCAGAAGAGGCTCGAGCCCCGCGAGGCCGCCTTCGGCCAGGGCGCTGACGGCGACGACCGGAACGCCGAGGGCCACGGCCTCCACCTGGGCGATCACGGCCTCCAGATCGGGTCGGAGATCGGTCTTGTTGAGCACGACGACCGGCGCGGCGCCGCTCGACCAGGCCGTCGCCAGATACCGTTCGATGCGACGCAGTTTGAAGTCGCCGTCAAGACCGCTGACCAGGAAGACGGTGTCGACGTTGGCCCCGGCGACCTGGGCCTCGACGGCCTCTCCGGCGACCTTGCGGGTGAACGCGCTCCGCCGCGGGAGCAGGGCATGGATGAGACCGCGGCCTTCGCCGAGCGGCTCGACGACCGCCCAATCTCCGATGACCGGGAAGTCAGCGGGACCGGAGGCCTCGTGCCGGAACCGGCCCGAGACTTCCGCGGCCAATTCCCCGAGCGGTGTCATGAGCGTCGAAAGGTCGCGGGCCTGCCTGACGACGCGCCCCGGGACGAGCCCGGGCCCGGCGCAAGCTTCGAACTGCGCTGCCCGCTCCGCGTCCCACCCGTATTCTTCGATCATTGCCTTTTCGATCATTTAACGGAAGATCGCTATTCTCCGACGAGCTGCAGAACCAGCTCCCGCCGGCGCGGGCGATTGTCGAAATCGACGTAGATGACCTGCTGCCACGTGCCCAGCGTCAGACGCCCGTCGACGAACGGAATGGAGAGCGAAGGCCCCAGCAGCGCGGCCCGCACGTGGCTGTGCCCGTTGCCGTCGTGCCATCGGGCGTCATGGGCGTAATCGCGGCCGGCGGGGACGATCTCGTCGAACAGCCTTTTCAGGTCGCTCAAGGCGCCGCCCTCGTATTCGATGGTCGTCACGGCGCTCGTCGACGAAGGACAGAAGACCGTCGCCGTTCCATCCTTCATTCCGCTCCCGGCGACGGCGCTCGAGATCCGCTCCGTGATGTCGTGGATGTCGGCGTTCCCTCGCGTGCTAAGAGTGATGGCTGTGCTTTTGACCATGGCTCATTTCCAAAAATCGCGGGTGAACAGCACCAGCACCGTGTAGATCTCTAGGCGGCCGGCCAGCATGCAGAACGAAAGCAGCCATTTGCCGGCCAGCGGGATATGCCCGTAGTGCTCCATGGGGCCCACGCCTCCCAGCCCGGGGCCGATGTTGCCGATCGAGGCCGCGACC